>NZ_BAAAZP010000238.1:208963-254983 GCF_039536965.1 Nonomuraea antimicrobica
CCACCGGCTACAACCCGAGCCGGGCGGTCAGATCGGCCTTGAGCGCGTCGAGGCGTTCTCCGGCGAGCGCCCGCGCCCGCGCCGGGGTGTCCGTCACCGGGACCACGACCTCCAGGTAGCACTTCAGCTTGGGCTCCGTGCCGGACGGCCGCACCACCACGCGGGCGCCGCCCGAGAGCCGATAGCGCAGGCCGTCGGTCGGCGGTAGGCCCCCGTCGCCGCGCGCCAGGTCGTCGGTCCCGGCCACCGGCAGCCCGCCCAGCGTGGCGGGCGGCTCGGCACGCAGCCGGGACATCGCGCCGGCGATCAGCGCCAGGTCGGCGACCCGGAACGAGAGCTGCGCCGTCGCGTGCAGCCCGTAGCGGCGGGCCTGGTCGTCCAGCAGGTCCAGCAGCGTACGGCCGTCGCGCTTGGCCGCCGCCGCGATGCCCGCCACGGTCAGGGCGGCCCCGATGCCGTCCTTGTCACGGACCGGCAGGCCGGCGTCGGAGCCCACGCTGTAGCCGATGGCCTCCTCGTAGCCGAACACCAGCCCAGGTCCCGCCTTGATGATCCACTTGAACCCGGTCAGCGTCTCGCCGTACCGGACGCCGTGCGCCTGGGCGATCTTGCCGAGCAGCGTGGAGGAGACGATGGTGGTGGCCACCATGCGGTCGCCGGTGGTGTGCGTGATCACGTGCTCGGCCAGCAGGCCGCCGACCTCGTCGCCGGTCAGCATGCGTACGCCCCCGCCCGCCAGCGGCACCCCCACCGCGCACCTGTCGGCGTCGGGGTCGTTGGCCAGCACCAGATCGGCCTCCAGCTTGGCGGCCAGGGCCACGGCCAGGTCCATCGCGCCCGGCTCCTCCGGGTTGGGGAAGGAGACCGTGGGGAAGTCGGGGTCGGGGTCGCGCTGCTCCGCGACCGCCGCCGGGCTCTCGAAACCGGCGGCCAGGAAGGCGTCCGTCAGCGTGGCGGCCCCGACGCCGTGCAGCGGCGTGTACGCCACGCGCAGGTCGCGGGCCTCGCCCAGCGGCAGGGACGTGATCGCGCCGACGTAGGCGTCCACGAGGTCCTCGCCCAGCTCGGCGAGCGTGCCGGGGCCGTTCATGGGCAGCTCGTCCACCCGGCCGACGGCGTCGATGGCGGCCGAGATCTCGGCGTCGATCGGCGGCACGATCTGGGAGCCGTCGCCCCAGTAGACCTTGTAGCCGTTGTCGCGGGGCGGGTTGTGGCTGGCGGTGACCATCACCCCGGCGTCCGCGCCCAGGCGGCGTACGGCGAAGGCCAGCACGGGCGTGGGCAGCGGACCGGGCAGGAGCGAGGCGCGCAGGCCCGCGCCCGTCAGCACGGCCGCGGTGTCGCGGGCGAACACGTCCGACTTGTGCCGGGCGTCGTAGCCGATGACGACGTGTCCGCCCGGTCCGAGCACCTTCGCCAGGCCGGCGGCGGCGCGCATCACGGTGACGCGGTTCATCCGGTTGGGGCCCGCGCCCAGCTCGCCGCGCAGGCCCGCCGTGCCGAACTCCAGCTTGGCCTCGAAGCGTTCGGCCAGGGCGGCCAGGTCCGCGCGCTCGATCAGGCCGGACAGCTCGGCGCGCGTGTCGGGGTCGGGGTCCTGCGCGAGCCACCGGCGGGCCTCCTCCAGCAGGCTCACAGCCGGTCCACCACCTTGGCCAGCAGTACGCCCATCCGGGCGGCGGTGGCCCGGCCGACCTCCAGCACCTCCTCGTGGTTCAGCGGCTCGCCTGACAGGCCCGCCCCCGGGTTGGTGACCAGCGAGACGCCGAGCACCTCCAGGCCCGCCTCGCGGGCGGCGATGGCCTCCAGGACGGTGGACATGCCCACCAGGTCGCCGCCCAGCGTGCGCAGCATGCGGATCTCGGCCGGCGTCTCGTACGTGGGGCCGCGGAAGGCCACGTAGACGCCCTCGGAGAGGCTCGGGTCGACCTCGCGCACCAGCGCGCGCAGGCGGCGCGAGTAGACCTCGGTGAGGTCGATGAACGTGGTGCCGGTGATCGGGTTGGCCCCGGTCAGGTTGATGTGGTCGCTGATCAGCACGGGGTCGCCGACGTTCTGCGTCTCGGGCCGCAGGCCGCCGGCGGCGTTGGTGAGCACCAGCGTGCGCACCCCGGCCGCGGCCGCCGTACGCACGCCGTGCACGACCGCGTCGACCCCGAGCCCTTCGTACAGGTGCGTACGCCCCAGGAGGACCAGCGCGTGCCGCCCGCCCGGGGTGCGTACGACCCGGATCTTGCCCCCGTGCCCCGCCACCGCGGGCGCGCTGAAGCCCGGCAGGCCGGTGAACGGGATCTCGCTCACCGTCTCGCCGATCGCGTCGGCGGCGGGCACCCACCCCGACCCCATGACGAGTGCCACGTCGAAGGGGGCGTCGGAGTTGCCGAGGCCGGCGGCGCCACGCAGCTCCGCGGCGGCCTCGCCGGCCAGGGTGTATGCGTCTTTGGTCACACCTCAGTAGTTTAGGAGGAGCCTGTCGAGCACCCGCACCCCGAACTGCAGCGCGTCCACCGGCACCCGCTCGTCCACGCCGTGGAACATCGAGGCGAAGTCCATGTCCGCCGGCAGCCGCAGCGGCACGAACCCGAACCCGCGCACCCCCAGGTCCGCGAAGAACGTCTTGTTGTCGGTGCCGCCCGACATGCAGTACGGGATCGCCCGCGCCGCCGGGTCCTCCGCCTTCAGCGCCGCGATCATCGACTCCACCAGCGCCCCGTCGAACGAGGTCTCCAGCGCGATGTCATGGTGCACGAACTCACGCCGCACCTTCGGCCCGAGCAGCCCGTCGACGGTCTTGAAGAACTCCTCCTCGAACCCCGGCAGGAACCGCCCGTCCACCACGGCCGTGGCCTGGCCGGGGATGACGTTCGACTTGTAGCCGGCGTCGAGCTGGGTCGGGTTGGCCGTATGCCGCAGCGTCGCGCCCACGAACCTGACCAGCGGCCCGATCTTGTCGAGCACGGGCTGCGGGTCGTCCTCGTCGAACGGGATGCCGAACGCGGCGGCGACCTCGGTGAGGAACCTGCGGACCGTGGGCGTGTAGGTCAGCGGCCAGTCGTGCGCGCCGATCCGGGCCACCGCCTGGGCGATCTCGGTGACCGCGTTGTCGGAGTTGAGCATCGAGCCGTGCCCGGCCGTGCCGTCGGCCACCAGCTTCATCCAGGCCAGGCCCTTCTGGGCCGTCTCGATCAGGTAGAGCCGCAGCGAGGGGTCCACCTCCAGCGAGTAGCCGCCGACCTCGCTGATCGACTCGGTGACCCCCTCGAACAGCTCGGGGTGGTGGGCGGTGAGGTATTTGGCGCCGTAGACGCCGCCGGCCTCCTCGTCGGCCAGCCAGGCGAAGACCAGGTCGCGCCGCGGCCTGCGGCCCTCCTGCTTGAGCTGGCGCAGCACGGCCAGCATCATCGCGTCCATGTCCTTCATGTCCACGGCGCCGCGGCCCCAGATGTAGCCGTCGCGCACCTCGCCCGCGAACGGGTCGACCGTCCAGTCGGCGGCGTTGGCCGGCACGACGTCCAGGTGGCCGTGGACGAGCAGCGCGGGCAGGGACGGGTCGGTGCCCTCGACCCGGGTGATCACGTTGCCGCGGCCCGGCTCGCTCTCGATGTAGGTGGACTCGATGCCCACCTCGGCCAGCCTGGCCATGACGACCTCGGCGGCGGCCCGCTCGCCCGGGCCGCTGCCGTCGCCGTAGTTGCTGCTGTCGACGCGGATCAGCTCTACGCAGAGGTCGGCTACTTCGTTCTCGGCTGGGGTCATGGATGTCTCCTCATGGTGGGTCAAGGCGTGAGCAGTCCGGACTTGTGGAGGTGGCCGCGCTTGTGGGCGCGGGTGATCAGGGTGAGGTCGACGTCGGTGATCTCGTCGTACCGGCCGACGACGCCGGTCATGAAACGGTAGAGGGCCGCCTCGTGCGCCGCCACGACCTGGACGATGAGGGAGTGGGTGCCCGTGGTGGCGGCACAGTAACGGACGTCGGGGTGCGCCGCCAGCCGCCGGCCGACCGAGTCGAGGCCGTGGGGGCGTACCTTCAGCCACAACATGGCCTCGACCTCCAGGCCGAGCAGCGCGGGCTCGACCTCGGCGCGCGGCAGCAGCAGGCGCCGCTCGATCAGCGAGGTGACCCGCCGGCGCGCGGTCGGCACCGAGAGCTCCAGCCGCTCGGCCACCGCGGTGAAGGCGATCCGGCCGTCGGCGGCGAGCAGGCTGGCGATCTCCTCCTCCAGGGGCGACAGCCCGTCCTCGTCGGGCAGGCACTCGGGAGGCGGGGGCGGTCGCAGCTCGGCGACCTCCTGCTCGGTGAGGAAGGGCGCGTGCCACTCGGCCACGGTCCTGAACGTGTGCAGCACGACCTGGGTCTGCGTCTTCAGCACGCCGTCGATGTCGGAGATCTGCGCGGTGAGGATGCGGTGCAGGTCTTCCCTGGAGGGCGAGACCAGCTCGCAACCGAGGTCGGCGGCCCCGGTCAGCGAGTAGACCGAGCGTGTGTCGGGCCGGTCGGCCAGCGCCTTGGCGACCTGCGCCGCCGTGCCGGGGCGCACCTGGACGTGCAGGTGCACCGGGCGGCCGTGGCCGGTGCGCAGGTCGTCGTAGATGGCCGTGACCCGCACGACCCCGTCGGCGATCAGCCGCTGCAACCGCCGCGCGACCGTGCGCTCGTGCTCGCCCACGGCCCGGCCGATGTCGCCCCACGAGGCCCGTGGGCTCACTTGCAGCGCGGCGATGAGTCGCCGGTCGAGAACGTCCACCTAAGCCCGTTTCGATGTCGGGATTGTAAATGTTTGCCGGAATATTTGACTGTTTCGGTCGCCCGATTGCACAGTAGGCCATCACCGCACTTGTCAGCAAAGGAGCCCACGTGGCGACCTCCCCAGTGGCGCAATCCCCACTCGGCATCCCCAAGAGCCGCGTACGCCAGCTCATGGCGGCCAGCATCGGCAACGTCGTGGAGTGGTACGACTGGTACGCCTACACCTTTTTGGCCACCTACTTCTCCAAGCAGGTCTTCCCCGAGAGTGCGGGCAACAGCCTGGTCCCCCTGCTGAGCTCGTTCGCCGTGTTCGCGGTGGGCTTCTTCATGCGGCCGCTCGGCGGCCTGCTCGTCGGCGCCTTCGCCGACCGCTACGGCCGCAAGGCCGCCATGACGTTCACGATCGTGCTGATGGGCGCAGGTTCGCTGCTCGTCGGGCTGACCCCCACCTACGCCGCGGTGGGCGTGCTCGCGCCGATCATCCTCACCCTCGCCCGGCTCATCCAGGGCCTGTCGGTGGGCGGTGAGTTCGCCGCCGCGACCACGTTCCTGGTGGAGTCGGCCCCCGCCGGCCGCCGCGGCCTCTTCTCCAGCTTCCAGTACGTCAGCACCACCATCGGCCAGCTCCTGGCCTCGGGCCTGGCGGCGGTGCTGGCCACGGCCCTGGTCGAGGCCGACATGAACTCCTACGGCTGGCGCATCCCGTTCATCGTGGGCGCCGTGCTCAGCCTCGTGGGCCTGTGGATCCGCAAGGGCGCCGACGAGACCTCGGCCGTGGCGGAGGAGATCCAGCGCGGCGAGGCCGAACGGCCCAAGCTGTTCGACTTCCTCAGGCACTACCCGAGGGCGGCGGCCACGATCGTGGGCATCACGATCGCCGGCACCGTGGCGTACTACACGTGGACCAGCTTCCTGCCCACGTACGCGCAGATCACCGTGAACTTCGACGAGGCGGAGTCGCTGCAGATCGGCACGATCTCGCTGGTCTTCTTCATGCTGCTGCAGCCGCTGCTCGGCATGCTGTCGGACCGGGTCGGGCGTAGGCCGCTGCTGATCGCGTTCGGGGTCGGGTTCCTCGTGCTGCCCGTGCCGCTGCTCGGGCTGCTCACCGACGCCTACTGGAGCCTGCTGGTGGTGCAGCTCGTCGGCATGGTCTTCCTGGGCTGCTTCACCTCGATCTCGGCGGCGGTCAACTCGGAGCTCTTCCCGACGCGGGTGCGGGCGGCGGGGGCCGGGT
The DNA here is from genome assembly GCF_039536965.1 of Nonomuraea antimicrobica. Classification (NCBI taxonomy): domain Bacteria; kingdom Bacillati; phylum Actinomycetota; class Actinomycetes; order Streptosporangiales; family Streptosporangiaceae; genus Nonomuraea; species Nonomuraea antimicrobica. The sequence goes on from NZ_BAAAZP010000238.1 coordinate 214,948, forward strand.
TCCCGTACTCGCTGACCGTGGCGCTCTTCGGCGGCACCGCCCCGCTGATCGGCACCGCGCTGCGGGACGCGGGGAACCCCGGGTTCTTCCCGTGGTACATGTCGGCGCTGGCGCTGATCTCCACGCTGGTCTACCTCTTCGTCCTCAAGGAGACCAAGGACGAGCCGCTGCGTTAGCCGCTTTGTCGGCAGCCTCGTCAGCCGAACGAGGTGCAGGGGCGCTCCCGCAGCTCCTTGACGTAGTCGTCGGGGGCGCCCGCCCGCTCGGCCGCCTCGGCCAGGATGCCCAGATAGCGGGCCGACGGCAGGCCGCCCTCGTAGCCGTCGAGCACGTAGAACCAGGCCACGACCTCGCCCTCCAGCGTCTGCACCCGCAGCCGCACCTTGTGGTAGGCCCCGCGCACCGCGCCCTCCCACTGGTCGAGCGAGGTCTCCTCCCAGTCGGGCACGTCGTACAGGACCACGAACACGTGCTCGTCAGGGTCTTCGACGATCGTGGCGACCGCGCCCTCCCACGAGAGGTCCATGCCTCCGAAGGTCAGGCGCCAGCCCGGCAGCCAGCCCACTCCCCTGATCGGGGAATGCGGGGCTCGCATGGCCATCTGCTCAGGGTCCATGTTGCTGCCGTAGGCGGCGTAGACAGGCACAGCAGAAGAGTAGCGGTTGAGACCATGCCCCGTTCGTCGGCGACTCGGGGCATGCGGGAGAATGGTACGCGTGACGAGGATCGTGATCATCGGTGGCGGGCCAGGCGGCTACGAGGCGGCGTTGGTGGCCGCTCAGTTGGGCGCGCAAGTCACGATGGTCGAGCAGGACGGCCCGGGTGGCGCGTGCGTGCTGACCGACTGCGTGCCGTCCAAGACGCTGATCGCGACCTCCGTGCGCAAGCAGGCCCTGCACGACGCCTCGTCCCTGGGCGTGGCCTACTCCGGCGGGCCCGACGGCGACGCGGGGGTGGTCGGGGTCGATCTGCCGCTGGTCAACAAGCGGGTCAAAGAGCTGGCCCAGGCCCAGTCGGCCGACATCGCGACGCGGGTCGAGGCCGAGGGCGTCGAGATCATCAGGGCGCGCGGCCGGCTGGTCGACCCGCAGGTGGTCAAGGCCGGCGACCGTACGATCAGGGCCGACGTGGTCCTTCTCGCCACCGGCGCGACCCCGCGCGTGTTGCCGGGGGCCGAGCCCGACGGCGAGCGCATCCTCAACTGGCGTCAGCTCTACGACCTGGAAGAGCTGCCCGAGCACCTGATCGTGGTCGGCTCCGGCGTGACGGGGGCGGAGTTCGCGGGTGCCTACCGGTCGCTGGGGGCCGAGGTCACGCTGGTCTCCAGCCGCGACCGGATGATGCCCAACGAAGACGCCGACGGCGCCGAGGTGCTCGAAGAGGTCTACCGGCGGCGCGGCATGAACGTCATGGCCCGCTCCCGGGCCGCGTCCGTCAAGCGCACGCCCGACGGCGTGGTGGTGACGCTCGAAGACGGCCGCACCGCCGAGGGCTCGCACGCGCTGATGACGGTCGGCATGGTCCCCAACACCTCCGGCATCGGGCTGGAGGAGGCCGGGGTGCAGCTCGACCGGGGCGGGTTCGTCAAGGTCGACAAGGTCTCGCGCACGTCCGCCGCCGGGGTCTACGCCGCCGGCGACTGCACGGGCGTGCTCATGCTGGCCTCGGTCGCGGCCATGCAGGGCCGCATCGCGGTGTGGCACGCGCTGGGCGAGGCCGTACAGCCGCTGCGGCTGGCCACGGTGGCCTCCAACATCTTCACCGACCCGGAGATCGCCGCGGTGGGCGTCTCCCAGCAGTCCATCGAGTCCGGCGAGATCGAGGCGAACGTGGTCAAGCTGCCGCTGGCGACGAACGCGCGGGCCAAGATGCAGGGCTTCAACGACGGGTTCGTCAAGCTGTTCTGCCGTCCGCACACCGGCATCGTGCTGGGCGGCGTGGTCGTGGCGCCGCGCGCGTCCGAGCTGATCCTGGCCGTGTCGGTGGCGGTGCAGCAGCGGCTGACCGTCGACCAGCTCGCGCACACGTTCGCGGTCTACCCGTCGTTGTCGGGGTCGATCACCGAGGCCGCCCGGCGGCTCATGCAGCCCGGGGTGTCCATCTAGATTTCCGCCATCTAGGTTTCCGCCGGAGGGCGCGTGGTGCGAGGCACCACGCGCCCTTTTTCGTGCCGTGCGGCGGTGCCGACGGGCTGAGGTCGCCGGGTAAAGGACTTGCCTTTGTTGGATAGTGATGCTATCTATTTGATAGATAGTTTCGCTATCCAAAGGGGTGTTTGATGACCGTGATCGTTCTGCTGGTCGCCACGTCGGCGTTCCGGCTGCTGGGTGCGCTGGGTGTGGGCCGGTTCCGTACGTGGCGGGTCAGCGTGGCCCATGGCCTGGCCGTCATGCTTGTCATGACCGCGAGTGCCCACTTCGTCCCGGGTGGGGTGACCTTCATGCCGAACTACGAGGACATGGTGGCCATGGTGCCGCCCTTCGTGCCGTTCCCCGGTTTCATGGTGTATCTGACCGGCGTGCTGGAGCTGGCCGGGGCCGTGGGGCTGGTGCTCGAACGGTTTCGCCGGCCCGCCGGGATCTGCCTGGCGCTGCTGTTCCTGGCCCTGCTGCCCGCCAACGTGTACGCGGCCGTGGCCGGGACCAGCCTCGCCTCGCCGCTGTGGCAGCGCGTTCCCGAGCAGGCGCTCTTCGTCGGGATCGCGCTCTGGGCGGCGGCCGGGAGCCGCGTACGCGCCGCCCGGATCCCGGCCCGCAGCGCCTCCTGAGCCGTGGCCCGAACGCCGACGCGTGTGCTCGCCTTCCTGGGTGAGCACACGCGCGAGGGTCTGGGTGTGGTTCGTCGGGAGTATTCGTCAGGAGTAGAAGTGCATGACGAGGGCGAGCCCGCCGAAGTGCACCAGTACCACCAGGGCGATCAGCGACACGAACACGAACTTGGCCGGGCCGTGCTCGAAGTGCTTGCCCTCCTTCAGTGGGCGCAGCTTGGCCTGACGCTCGGCGATGCGTTCCTCCAGCGGCTTGCGGTGAAACACGGCGACGTCCCTTCAAGGTCGGCCTGCGAAGATTTGCGTAGGAGCTGTTTGTGCCCTAATACTTGGTACACAAAGTAATTTACCAGAGCCAGCCGGAGGTGCATACGGATGGAGCCTGTGACAGACGCAACAGATCTGCTGGCCCTCGACCGGCAGGTGTGCTTCGCCCTGAGCGTCGCGTCCCGCAGCGTCATCGGCCTCTACCGGCCGCTGCTGCAGCCCATGGGTCTGACCCACCCGCAGTACCTCGCCATGCTGGCCCTCTGGCAGTACGAGCCGCTGTCGGTCAAAGAGCTGGGCGAGCTGCTCCAGCTCGACCCCGGCACCCTGTCGCCCCTGCTCAAGCGGCTCCAGGCGCTGGGCTACATCCACCGCGAGCGCAACGCCCACGACGAGCGCGCCCTCGTGGTGACCCTCACCCCCGAGGGGCGGCGGCTCAGGTCGGAGGCCGAGAAGATCCCGCCCGCCATCGTGGCGCGTCTCGGCATGGGCCTCGAAGAGCTGCAGGACCTGCACCGGGTGCTGACACGCGTGATCGAGGCCACCCACACGACCCCCGGCCGCCAGGACGACTGACCGCTCCCCCTGGGGGCCGTCAGCCGGTCCCGTCGCGCAGCGACCAGAGCAGCAGGCGCGTGCTCTCGGCGCCGAGAGCCTCTGCCGCCGTGCGGGTGAGGTCGACCAGCTTCTCGCGCAGCGCCGCGGGGCAGGGCCGCCGATACGCGGTCGCGACGTCCGCCCTGCACCACAGGGTCAGGTCGGCGTGGGCCAGCCCGCGCAGCGTCTCGTCCGGGTCGCTGACGAGACGCAGGCCCGCGTGGATCCGGCTCCACGCGTCCCGCCGGGCGAGCAGCCGGTACGCGGCCACCCGGACATGGCGGGGCCGCCCGGCGGCGCACAACGCCCACAGCCGCTCGACCGGCACGCCGGGGCCGTCGGCCAGCAGCGTGGTCACGACGTTCCTGACCACCACCGGCGCCGGGTCCCCCAGCAGGGCGGCGACGTCGGCCCGCGCGCCCAGGCGGCGCAGCGTACGCACCGCCTCCGCCCGCACCCGCGGTCTCGGGTCCCGCAGGTACGGCTCGACCAGAGCGCCGTCCGCCCGCGCGCCGCAGTCGCCCAGCCCGGCCAGCAGCCCGCGCGTGGCCCCGCCGTTCTCGACGCGCCGCCGGTAGAGCTCGGCCGGGTCGCCGCCCGCCCGCCGCAAGCCCCACTGCGCGGTGAGCCGGACCATGCCTGTGACGTCGTCCAGGAACCGGGAGGCGTGCCGGGTGTGGCCGAGCCGTACGAGGGCGGTCAGGGCCTGGACGCGCCCGGCGGCCGAGGTGCCGTCCAGGATCTCCTCGGCCAGTTCGGGCCGGTCCTGGGCGACCGCCTGTTCGGCCAGTTCGGTGGCGCAGCGCGTACGGATGACGGAGTCGGGCTCATGCCTCGCCGCGGCGACCAGGCGGCCGTGGTCCATACGGCCCGCGCGCAGCACCACGTCGAACGCGTACCGCCGCCCGCGCGGGTCGGCGCACGCGCGCACGCCGTCCAGCGTGTCGTCACCGGCTCGGACGAGGGCGTCGCAGACCAGGTCGAGGGCGGGGCCGCCGCGTACGCGGTCCGCCAGCCGCACGGCCACCGACGCGGCGGACGCGAGCGCCGTGGCCGGTACGTTCCCGTCCGTGAGCACCTCACGCAGGACCTTCAACGCCGGGGCCCGCACCGCCTCGGCCCAGTCGGTGCTCCTGACCAGCAGGACGGGCAGCGGCCGGAGGTCGTCCCGCATGACCGGATGCCGGACGGCCCACTCCCGCTTCCGCCCCCTCCTGGCGCAGGCCGTCAGCACGAGGGCGAGCGGCAGGGGTGAGCGATCGACCGTCCGGTTCCTGTCGTCCCGTCGGCGTAGCGCGATGTCCAGATCGAGCCAGATCGCGGGGTTCGCCGCCGCCAGCACGTCCGTGGCCTGGTCGGCGAGGACGGCGTCGGTGACGGCGAGGGTGAGGGCGGCGGCGAGATTGTCGGCGGCATGGCGCCGGCCGCGCCCGGTCTCTTCGGCCAGCCGATGGATGGACTCCACGAGCAGATGCCCGGCCGGTCGGTCCTGCCCGGCGGCCGGGGGCGTGCTGCGGTAGCTGGGGTGTGCCACGCGCACATCGTTCCATCCACCTATGGACGTCTTCGAACGAGTTTCCGCAAATGTCACGGAAGGTGGTCGAATGCAAGCTCGCCGTATGTCAAGCCTGCCGGGTTTTTGGTCGTATGTGGTTCTTTGTCGGGTTGTCTGGGCAGGCAAGCACGATGGGACGTTCGACGAAGGCTTCCAGCGCCTCCGCGCCCGAGCAGGCCCCTGGCGGCAAGAACCTGGGCTCGTACGTCTACGGCATCGTGCTCGCGGAGACCAAGGTGGCCCCCGGCCGACGCGGTCTGGGCGACCCGGCCGGAGAGGTCAAACTGGTCGAACACGGCCGGATCGCGGCCCTCGTCAGCGACGTCGACGTGCACCGGCCGTTGGACCGGGCGGACGACCTCAGGACGCACGAGGAGCTGCTCGACGAGATGGCGGCCAAGGGGCCGGTGCTGCCGTTCCGGTTCGGCGCGGTGCTGGCCAACCCGGGGTCCGTCGTGACGGAGCTGCTCGCGCCACACCACGACGCCTACCTCGCCAAGCTGGGCGACCTGCGGGGCAGCGCCGAGTACGTCGTCGAGGGCCGCTACGACGAGCGGGCCGTGCTCGCCGAGATCCTCGCGGAGAGCCCCGAGGCCGTACGCCTGCGTGCGGCCGTCCATGGCACGTCCGAGGACGCGACCGGGCCAGAACGCGCCCGGCTCGACGAGATCGTCACCGCCTCGATCGAGGCCAAGCGCGACCTGGACACCCTGCTCCTGCTCGACGGCCTGTCCGGGCACTACACCCGGGCCGCGCTCCTGGACCCGTCGGACGAACGCGACGCCGTGCACGTGGCCCTGCTGGCCGAGGCCGACGACCGCGAAGGGCTGGAGCGGGCGTTGACGGAGTTCGGCGAGCGCTGGGAGGGCCGCGTCGAGCTGCGCCTCCTCGGCCCGATGGCCCCCTACGACTTCGTCACCGTGTAGGCGCGGCGTGCCTGGCGGCCTCGCCGCCGCGCAGCCTCGGCCCCAGTCGAGGTCAAGGCGGTTCAGCGCTCGCGGGCCGCCAGCCCCGGGTAGTCCATGACCAGCCCCGACTCGTCGAACACGAGCCGGCAGTGGAAGTCGAAGACCGGGGACGAGTAGTCGTATTCCAGGCGGCCGGACTCTCCGGGGACACGGGTGTAGTGCTGGTCGATCCGCTCGACACCGAGGTCGAGCGCGCGGACGAAGGCGGCCGGGGCGTCGGCGTCCGCCCCCACGGCCAGGCCCAGCCGGTGGACCGGGAACGTGTTGGTCATCGCCGACGACTCCAGATCGACGTCAAGGCAGCCGTCGAGGTCGGGAGCGTGCGCACCGTCGATCCACCAGTGGCCGTCGCCGTCGGCCTCGATCAGCGTGCGCCGCCTTCCGGACGCCGAACGGCTGGTGACGCGCGCACGACGGGTGCGCCAGGCGGCGTCCACGTCGATCGCGTACTCCACGATCCAGCTCAGCCTGTCCTCGACCGCGGTCGTGCAGCCCTCGACGCGGTAGCCGTCCTCCTGGGCGAGGAAGTACGTGACCTCGAACCCGACACGTGCGTCGAGATGCCGCCACGCGGCGCCCTCAGGCAACGACACGAATCCCACGCCCGGATTCTTGCACGCCCACCCGGGGAACGCAGGTGATCTCCGCCGGATCAGGGGGCCTGGATCGTACCGACCTGTTGGCCGGCGTCCGTGAGGTGCCACGGCAGGACGACCGGCGCGGCGGGGACGTCCCCGGCGACCGCCCGCGCCACCACCAGGCCGAGCCCGGTGGGCACGACCTGCTCGCCCCCGAGCCCGGCGGTCAGCTCAGGCACGCTCCACCAGCGGAAGCGGTCGGTGGACGCGCGCTCCTCCGCGTCCATGCCGGACGTGTCCACCTCCAGGCCGTCCACCCGCAGCACGAAGAACGAGTCGTGGGAGTGGAACCGCTGCCCGTCCAGGCTCCACCCGCCCGCGCTGGTCGCCACCACCGGCCCGAGCGCCTCGGGCGCCACGACGTGGCCGATCTCCTCCCGCAGCTCTCGGGCCGCGGCCTGCCGCGCGCTCTCTCCCGGATCGACGCCGCCCCCGGGGGTGAACCACGCGTACGGTCGGCTCTCCACCTGCAGCAGCCGTCCCCGGTAGAGCAGCACCCGATCGGCGGGGTCGACCAGCACCACGCGGGCCGTCTCCCGGGAGATCGCCTCGTTCATCCGGCCTCCGGTTCGGTCATCTCGACGGTGATGGCCCAGCGCTCGTGGTCGCGCCAGGCGCCGTCGACGAACTGGAAGTTCGGGGAGTAGCCCTCGCGCTGGAAGCCGACGCGCTTGATCAGGTTGAGTGAGGCGGTGTTCGAAGGCTGGATGTTGGCCTCCAGCCGGTGCAGCGCCATCTCACCGAACGCGTACGCCACCAGCAGCCCCAGCCCCTCCGTCAGATAGCCGCGCCTGGCCGTGGACGCGAAGGCCGAGTAGCCGATGGTCGCGCACTGGTGGGTGCCCCGGATGATGTTGTTGATGTTGACCCGGCCGACGATCGCGCCGGTGTCACGCAGGCAGATGAGGAACCCCTCGTGCAGCGGCCCGTCGAACCTGGCCAGGTATCTCTCGAAGTCGTCGTACGTGGTGATGGGCGCGCCGGGCATCCAGCGGGCGAGCAGCTCCGCGCTCTCCTCGTGCAGGACCGCCAGCTCCTCGAAGTCCTGCAAGCTGATGTAGCGGATCGCCACGCGCGGCCCGTGGGCAAGATAGATCACACCCAACATTCTGGCGGCCAGGTACGGCAGTGCCACGAGCCGCCGTCGTGCTCGACGAGGAACGGCGTCGCGAACGGCAGCGGCGACCCCCACACCCGCCCGCCCAGCCCGCACAACACGCTGAGCCCGGCGGTCAGGCTCGCGACATGACCGACCACGGCGACCGTCCCGCCCGGGTGCGCCGCCGCGATCGAGGTGAGGGCGGCGATGACGCGTGCGGTGACGGCCTGCCCGTCCTCCCCGTCGCCGACCGCCGCGCGCAGGTCGCCGTCCACCACCCACGAGCGCAGGACCTCGGCCGTACGCGCCCGTACCGCCCGGTCCTTCGTGCCCTCTGCCCCGCCGAGACCCATCTCGGCCAGTGCGGGCAGCACCGCCACGTCGGCGTCGAGCGTCCCGGCGATGATCTCGGCGGTCCGGCGTGCCCGCACCGCGTCGCCGGCGTACACCTTGGCGATCCCCTCGGCCCGCAGCAGGTGTGCGGCCCGTGCCGCCTGCGCCCGCCCGCGCGGGGTCAGCTCCGCGCCGGGCAGCGCGCCCGCGGCCCCGGCGACGACGTTCTCGGACTCGGCGTGGCGCAGGCACAACAGGCGAACGCTCATGACCCGCACCCTACGACGACTCCCCACGCCCCGGGCCCGATCCGGGCGCCGGGGGCAACGGCCGGGAGGCCGGATACGGCACGGCGAACGGCCAGCCGCCGCGCACCCGGTGCCCGGCCTCCGGTGACGGGGGTTCGGGGTAGCGAAAAGCCCCAGATCGTGAGCACGATCTGGGGCTTGACCGGTCTTGGGCTCGGGCCCTACGGGTTACCAGTCGCCTCCGCCGAAGTCGCCCCCGCCGAAGTCGCCGCCGCCACCGAAGTCGCCCCAGCCGCCCGCGTCGCCGCCGCCGCCGAGGTCGCCGCCGCCGCCGTCCGCGTAGCCCTCGGCGTAGCCGGCGCCGTAGCCGCCGAAGCCGAAGCCGCCGCCGAGCATGCTGCCCATCATGGTGCCGATGAACATGCCGGTCATGATGTCGCCGAAGCCGCCGTAGTAGCCGTAGGCGTACGGCTGGTAGGCGGGGCCTGCGTCGTAGTAGGGCCGGCGCTGGCCGTCGACCATGACCTCGCGCATCTGCGGGTCGAAGCCGCGCTCCACGGCCTCGGCGTCCATCTTGCAGGCGGGCACGTCGCGCACCGCGCCACCGGGCGGGGCCCAGCGGACGTCACGCGCCGACGGGCCGTGCTGCGGGTTGAAGAAGCAGGGGGCCCGCCGCTCGGGCACCGGCTCGTTGTTGACCTTGGCCTTCACCACGGCCAGCGCGTAACGGCCGTCCTCGAGGGTCTGGGTGACGTCGCGCACCTGGTCGGCCCGCTGGACGGTGGCGAGCTGCGTCTTGGCCTTCTCGTACGAGTCGAGCGCCGTCTGCCACTCCTCGATGTGCGTGCCGCCCTGACCGGCCAGCGAGACGTCGGAGTCGAGAACGGTGATCTCCTCGCCCAGCTTGGTGACGTCTTCGTCGACGGTCTGCTTGACGGCCGCGAGGTCCTTGGCGTCCTGGATGGCCCGCTTCTTCTTCTTGTTGCTGGAGTAGAGGAAGTAGCCGCCACCGCCGACCACGACCAGCGCGCCCAGTGCGATCAGCGCGGTGGTGCCGCCGGCGCCCGGGTTGGCTTGGCTGCCGGAGGAGAGGGCCGAACGGTCACCCTTGGCGGCCATGTCCACGCGGTTGACGAAATCCTTCATGCCCGCGACCACGTCACCGGAGTTGTTGGTGGTGGCCAGCCTGGCCAGGTCGCCCGCGAGGCCCTGCTGGCGCAGCGAGTTGGAGGCCGAGTAAAGGGTCGTGCCGTCGAGCACCGCGAAGGTGGCCGACGGTGCGCTCGCGGCCTTCATCGCGGAGTCGAGGCTGGTCATGAAGGACGCAACGTTGGAGTCGGTCACGGTGCCGTCGGGCAGCGCGACAGTGAAGATCTTGCTGTCGGCCCCCTTGAGCGCGTCACGGATCTCACTCTGCTGATCAGACGTCAGGGACGAGCCGGACACCACATAGAGCGGATCATTCTTCCAGTTGGACACCACCGTGTTGACGTCCGGGGGAGCCGCCGCGTTGGCGGCAGGGGACAGCGCAAGAACGACGATCAGACCGGCGATCAGAGCCGCGATCGCGGCCCCTGCTCGGCGCAGCGAATGGGTCATTGGCAGCAAGCCTCCTTCGCCCTTGAGGACGAACGGGCGATCGGCAAAGTTCCTTACTGCGCACGCTACCTGTCCTGGCACGCCTGGACGCACTTCGTCGCCCAAGAAGTCGCCCAAGAAACCGGCACTGGTTGTGCGTGGGTACGGTCGATTCCCGGTCAAGAGACCTTTGCCCGCCGCCCGCGCGCCCCCGCCGCCCCCGCCGTACGCGTCCCGGGACGGTATCGCGTCAGGTGTCCTTGATCTCGCAGATCGTGGCGCCCGAGGTGACCGTCTGCCCGACCGCCGCCGTCAGCCCCGTGACCGTGCCGGACTTGTGGGCCGTCAGCGGCTGCTCCATCTTCATGGCCTCCAGCACCACCACCGTGTCGCCCTCGTTCACCACGTCACCGTCGGAGGCCACGACCTTGACGATCGTGCCCTGCATGGGCGTGATGAGCGCGTCGCCGCCGGCCGCGGCCTTCCTGGCCCCGCCCGCCGTACGCCTGGACGCCCTGCCCGGCGCGGAAGGCGCGGCGGAGGCGTCGGACGTGCCCAGGCCCGCGGGCAGGACGACCTCCAGCCGCTTGCCCCCGACCTCGACCGTCACCGTCTCCCTGGCGGCGGCCGCACCGGCGGCCAGGTCCCCGTCGTACGGGGCCACCGTGTTGTCCCACTCCGTCTCGATCCACCGCGTGTGCACGGTGAACGGCGACGACGTGAACGCCGGATCCGACACCACGGCCCGATGGAACGGCAGCACCGTCGGCATGCCCGAGATCTCGAACTCCGCCAGCGCCCGCCGCGACCGCTCCAGCGCCTCCTGGCGCGTCCGCCCGGTCACGATCAGCTTCGCCACCAGCGAGTCGAACGTGCCAGAGACCGTCATGCCCGCTTCGTACCCGGAGTCGAGCCGCACGCCGGGCCCCGCGGGCGGGCGCATGGCGGCCAGCGTGCCGGGGGCGGGCAGGAAGCCGCGCCCGGCGTCCTCGGCGTTGATCCGGAACTCGATCGAGTGGCCGCGCAGCACGGGGTCGCCGTAGCCGAGCGGCTCGCCGTCGGCGATGCGGAACATCTCGCGTACGAGGTCGATGCCCGAGACCTCCTCGCTGACCGGGTGCTCGACCTGCAGCCGGGTGTTGACCTCGAGGAAGGAGATCGTGCCGTCCTGCCCGACGAGGAACTCGCAGGTGCCCGCCCCGACGTAGCCGGCCTCCTTGAGTATGGCCTTGGAGGCGGTGTAGAGGATCTCGACCTGCTCGTCGGTCAGGAACGGGGCAGGGGCCTCCTCCACCAGCTTCTGGTGACGGCGCTGGAGCGAGCAGTCGCGGGTGCTCACCACGACCACGTCGCCCGCCCGGTCGGCCAGGCACTGGGTCTCCACGTGGCGGGGCCGGTCGAGGTAGCGCTCGACGAAGCACTCGCCGCGGCCGAAGGCGGCGACCGCCTCGCGCACGGCCGACTCGTACAGCTCGGGGACCTCCTCCAGGCGGCGGGCGACCTTGATGCCGCGCCCGCCCCCGCCGTACGCGGCCTTGATCGCGATCGGCAGCCCGTGCTCCTCCGCGAACGCCACGACCTCCGCGACGCCGCTCACCGGGTCTTTGGTGCCCGCGACCAGCGGCGCGCCGACCTTCTGGGCGATGTGCCTGGCCCGCACCTTGTCGCCGAGCGCGGCGATGGCGGCCGGCGGCGGCCCGATCCAGATCAGGCCGGCGTCGATGACGGCCTGGGCGAAGGCGGCGTTCTCGGCCAGGAAGCCGTAGCCGGGGTGCACGGCGTCGGCGCCGGAGCGGCGGGCGACGTCGAGGAGCTTGCCGACGTCGAGGTAGGTGTCGGCGGGGGACTCACCGCGCAGCGCGTACGCCTCGTCGGCGAGCTTGACGTGCAGGGCGTCGAGGTCCTGGTCGGCGTAGACGGCCACGCTGCCGATCCCGGCGTCCTGGCAGGCGCGGGCCACACGTACGGCGATCTCGCCGCGGTTGGCGATCAGAACCTTCCGCACCGGCTATCGTCCCTCCTCCCAGAGTTCAGCGGCCCAGGTAGGCGCCGCCGTTGACATGGAGCACCTGCCCCGTGACGTGCCCGGCTCCCGCGGAGGCCAGGAACACGACGGCGTCGGCCACGTCGGAGGGGGTGCCGGGGCGGCCGTTTCGGGTGTTCTGCACCCGGGCCCTGACGCCCTCTTCGGTCAGCCGGCCGCGGAAGAACTCGGTGTCGAGGATCAGCCCCGGCGACACGACGTTCGCGGTGATGCCCCGTGGGCCCAGGTCGGCGGCCAGGTCGGCGGTCCAGGACTCGACGGCGGCCTTGGCGGCGCCGTACGAGCCGGAGCCCGTGCCCCTGGCGGCGATCGAGCCGATCGTGACGATCCGCCCGCCCTCGCCCATGCGGGGCGCCAGCGCGGTCGTCACGAGCACCGCGGACATGAGGTTGGCGTTGAGGTTGGCCAACCACGCCTCGGCCACGTCCATCAGCTCGGCGTCCATCAGCTCGGCGGACCGCCCGCGGTCGAGGTCGGTGTTGCCGCCGGCGTTGTTGACCAGCACGTCGACCCGCGCGGGCAGGCTGTCGAGCGCCTCGTGCACGGCGGCGGGGCTGGCGGCGTCGAACGGCACGTGCGCCGCGCCCAGCCGCTCCGCCGCCTCCCTGAGCACCTGCTCGCGGCGGCCGGTGATGGTGACGCGGTCGCCGAGCGAGGCGAACGCGGCGGCGGTCGCGTAGCCGATCCCGGTGCCGCCGCCGGTCACCACGACCTCGCGCATGAAGCCCCCACGCAATCCGAACAATCCTCGGGTAGACCATAGCCGCTCGGCATAACACGGGCGACGGCCGGTGGCCCTTCCTTAGGGTGAGTGCGCTTTCACAGGTTCCAGGAGGTGTGCATGAGCCAGAGCATGCTCGGTGGCGACCCGCAGGAAATGCAGCAGATGTCCAGCCAGTTCACGCAGCAGTCGGAGGCGGTCCGTACCACGATGACCGCACTCGACCGCGAGGCCGCCAAGGTCGGCACGGCGTGGACCGGGCCGGGCGCGCAGCGCTTCCAGCAGGCGTGGCAGAACTACCGCACGGCGTTCCAGCGCATGACCGAGGAGCTGCAGGAGGCTTCGCGGGTCATCGGGACCTACCGGCAGAACATCGAGTCCGCCACGAAATGATCAACGAGAGGGGCCCTGGCGAGGAAGCTGGGGCTTCTTTCCGTTGACCCGCCGACCGCCGACCGCCCGACCCGCCGACCCGCCGACCGATTGGCCGCCCGGCCCGCCGTTGATTCGACTGTTGCCGTCCGCTGTCCCAGATGGGCGGGATACGCTGTTTCGCCATGATGGGTCGCGCCCTCCTGGCAAGCCTGCTCGCCCTGCAGTTCGCGGTTGCACCGGCACAGGCCGCCGAGCCCGAACGGTGCGAGCCCAAGAAGTCCAACCCCGCGATCGCCGAGACCTGGGCCCAGCGCCGGCTGAACGTCAAGAGCGTGTGGCCCCTGACGATGGGCCAGGGCGTCACCGTCGCCGTCATCGACAGCGGCGTCGACGAGACCCACCCCCAGATCCGCCTGGCCGGCAAGGCCGACCTGACCAACACCAGCTTTCGCGACTGCGTCGGCCACGGCACGGCGGTGGCCGGCATCATCGCCGCGCAACCCCGCTCCGACCTCCCCTTCTACGGTGTCGCGCCTGCCGTCAGGCTGCTGTCGATCAAGCAGACCAGTGGCTCGCTGGGCGACGTGTCCCTGCTGGCCAAGGCCATCAAGACGGCCGCCGACGAGAACGCCGACGTGATCAACGTCTCCATCCAGGCGTCCGACCGGCCCGAGCTGAAGGCCGCCGTCGACTACGCCATCGGCAGGGACATCGTGATCGTGGCCGCCGCCGGCAACGTCACCAACGACGACGGCACCTCCAGCCCCGCCTACCCGGCCGCCTACGACGGCGTGCTCGCCGTGGGCTCCGCGACGCCGGACGGCGGGCGCTCGACCTTCTCCAACCCCAACGCCGTCGCCGTGCTCGGCCCTGGCCAGGACCTCAGCTCCACGTGGACGGGCAAGGGCTACCAGAGCAAGCTGGAGGGCACGAGCTACGCGGCGCCGTACGTGGCGGGCGTGGCCGCGCTCGTCCGCGCCCGCCACCCCGATCTCGACCAGCTCCGGGTCCGCCGCCGCATCGCGCTCACCGCCGACGGCGCCAACGGCCAGGGCACGGGTGCGGGCATGGTCAACCCTCTCCTGGCGGTCACCATGGTCCTGCCGTCGGAGCAGGTGGCGGTGGCGCCGCCGGTGCCGCCGCCGCTCCCGGCCTCGGCAGTGCGCAAGGCCGTACCGCCCGACCAGCACGCGATCGACGTGGCCACGACGCTGGCGGCGGGCGGGTTGTCGCTGGCCGGACTGGTGATCGCCGTGTGGGTGCTGGTGCCGATGGGACGGCGGCGCGGCTGGCGTCCAGGATCTTCGGGAGGCTCCGCCACGAATTGACGGTTAACTGTCAGAGGTGGTCGTCCGAAACCACTGATGCGCATGTGGCGTATTTGGTTAAATATCTCTCGATCATGACGTTACCCGGAAGGACGGTCATGGCGGAGAATGACGCCCCGCAGCCCGAACCGATCGGCCGCGACGAGATCGGTGGGCACGAGATCGTCGGCCGTGTGGGTGAGGGGCCGCGTGGCACCGTCCATCTGGGCCGGGAGTCCGAGGACGCGCCCCAGGTCGTCGTCAAGACGCTGACCGTCGACCCGGACGCCGACCCCGGCTTCGCAGACCGGCTCGAGAACGTCACGCGGGTGTCCAGCTCGTACGTGGCGCGCACGCTCGGCGCCGGCGTCGAGGACGGCGCGGCGTACGTGATCAGGGAGCACGTCGAGGGCCGCTCGCTGGCCGAGGCCGTCGAGGCGGACGGCCCGCTGACCGGTGACGCGCTGGAGCGGGTCGCGGTCGGCATGCTGACCGCGCTGACCGCCGTCCACGTGGCCGGGTTCGCGCACCGGGGGCTCACCCCGTCGAACGTGATCCTCACCGCGGACGGGCTCCGCGTCACCGACATCGAGCTGGGCGACCCGGTGGGCGAGATCGGCTACCGCGCGCCGGAGCAGCTCAGCGGCCTCCAGTACGGGCCGTACGCGGACGTCTTCTCCTGGGCCGCCACCGTGGTCTTCGCCGCCACGGGCGCGGCGCCGTTCGCGCACGAGGCCGAGGCGGTGCTGAACGCCGAGCCCGAGGTCGGAGAGCTTCCCGAGCCGTTGCGGCAGATCGTGCTGGCCGCGCTCACCAAGGAGGCGAACGGGCGGCCGACGACGTACATGGCGCTGCTGCGGCTGCTGGGCGACGACAACGCGCCCATCCCCGCGCCGCCGCTCCAGGGCGTCCCGGTGCCGCCGCCCGGCGGCCCCGTACCGGCCCCCGGTGACTCCGGCGCGCCGCTGATCCTGCCGATCCAGCTCTCCATCGAGGGCGCCCAGATCCCGCAGATGCCCGGCGGCGCAGCCCTTCCCGGCGGCCCCGTCCCCTCGGGGGAGAACGGCCCGATGCCGCCCGGCCCGATGGGCGCTCCGGGACCCATGCCCCCCGGCCAGATGGGACCCGCACCCGTCGGCCCGATGGGCCCTGTGCCGATGGGACCCGTGCCGATGGGCCCGCCGCCGATCGGCCCGGCACAGATGGGCCCGCCGCCGATGGGCCCCGGCCCGATGGGGCCGGACGCCATGGCGGCAGGACCGATGGGACCTGGCCCGATGGGACCTGGCCCGATGGGACCTGGCCCGATGGGACCTGGCCCGATCGACCAGCCCCCGCTGGAACAGGGCCCGATGGGGCAGGGCCCCATGCAACAGGGCCCCATGGGACAGGGCCCGATCGAGCAGGGCCCCCTGCAACAGGGCCCGATCGAGCAGCACCCCATGGGACAGGGCCCGATGGGGCCGGACGCCTTCCCCGCGGGGCCGATGGGCGGGCCGCCGCACGTGCCCGCCCAGATGCGCCTCGAACCGCCCGCCCCGATCCACCAGGAGCCCCCGACCCAGATCTGGGGCCCGCCGCCCGGCGCCGCCCAGCCGCCGCCGCAGGTCCCGGGCCGCCCGGCGCACTACGTCCCCAAGCAGAACGACGGCCAGGAGCGCAAGCCGTTCCCCGTCGGCCTGGTCGCCGGCGTGACGGCCGTCGTGCTCCTGTCGGGCCTCGGCCTGTGGGGCGCGAGCCATTACTCGGGGCAGGTCACCTTCACCGAGGCCGCCGCGGCCGGCAGCACCCCGAGCCAGGGGACCGTCTCCTCCGGTCAGGGGACGGGCACAGGCACGGGCCCCGCCTCGCAGCCGCAGGCCGAGGTGACCGCGCCGTGGGCCGGCACGCCCACCCCGGACGACGGCGGCGTCGGCCCCATGGAGCTGCCCTCGGACGCGCCCACCAAGTCGTCGGGCGTCCCGGTCCTCACGACCGTGCCGACCCCGCTGGCCACGCAGCCGGTGCCGCCGGTGCCGGTCGTGACCGCCACCGTGCAGCCCACCAGGACCCAGCAGTCGCAGCCCACGGCCAAGCCGTCCAAGACGACCCAGCCCAAGCCCGCCGCCACGGTCACGAAGACGGTGGAGCCCACCAGGAAGCCCAGCCCGACCCCGACGAAGTCGACCGAGGAGCCGGAGCCCGAGCCGGAGCCGGAGCCGGAGCCCAGCAAGACCACCGCGAAGCCGAAGCCGACGCCGACGCCGACCAAGTCGACCACGCCTCCGCCCAAGAAGAACCCCTACACCGCCACCCAGGTGTGCGGGAGCGGGTTCGTGGTGCAGCGGTCGAGCTCGTTCAGCGGCGGGATGACGTACCTGCTCTGGAACAACAGCACCGGGCAGAACTGCGTGGTCACCCTGAAGTCGGGGGCGGACGTCGGCAAGTCCACGCCGGTGAGCGCCACGCTGGAGGTCCAGAACGGCGGCACGCAGACCGACTCGGGGAGCTTCGAGTACTACGCGGGTCCGGTCAAGCTGTCGGCCAAGGGCAAGTGCGTGCGGTACTCCGGCAGTGCGGGCTCGGGCAACACGAGCGGCGTCCCCTGGGGCAACTGCGGCTGATCCCGGGCCGCGCCACCCGCGCTCCCGTCGCCGCCCGACCGGTGTCCTCCCCGGCCGGGCGGCGTTCGTGAGGGGCCGGGATCAGTAGCCGCTGTAGCCGGCGCCGGTCTTCATGCCGACGACGCCCGGCACCGAAGACACGGAGCCGTAGACGTCGATGGCGTAGCGCACGCCCGCGATGATGTTGTGCACGGGGTTGTAGATGTCCCGGTACTCACTGAGCGAGTAGGCGTCGAAGGTCGGGTCGATGGTCTGCATCAGCCCCTTGGAGGGGTGCCCGGCCTCGGCGTTGCTGTCCCACAGGTTGATCGCGTTCGGGTTGCCGCCCGACTCGTGCTGGATGATCATCCAGAGGTCGTTCGGGTTCATCTTGTCTGCCGGATAGCCCGCCTCCAGCAGGATGGCGGTGGCCTCCTCGATCCACTCCTTGACCTGCCCGGAGGGCGCGGGGCCGCCGCCCGCGGGGGGTGGGCCGCTCGAGCCGTACCCGCCGACGCTGATGACCGGGCTGCCGCCGGGCCCGCCGGCGGCGGTCTGCGCGGTGTAGCTCACCGTGGGCCGCCAGTCCAGCCGGTGCTCTCCTCCCGGCGTGAACTCCTGGTCTCCTGCCACCTTGATCTGCGCGAACGTGGTGTTCCGCTCGTTCATGGCCCTGACGAGCGCGTCCTTGGCGGCGCTGACGGCCTCCTTGGCCTCGCGGACCGGCGTACGGGCGTTGGCGATCTCCTGGTTCACCATGAGGCCGATCTCGCGGTCGAGCACCTCCTGCTCGGCGTCCGGATTGCTCTCCCGGTACGTGCTCACCCGCGTGAGCAGCCGGTCGCAGATGCCGTCCACCCTGCCCTGGGCCGACTCCAGGGCTCCGGCCGCGTCGTCGAGCGCCGTGGCGCAGGCGCGCAGCGCGTCGTGCAGGTCCTGCCCGGCCTTGCCGTAGCCGTCCATGTAGCGGACGAACGCGTCGGCCGAGTCGCCCTCCCAGGCCAGGTCCACGGTCGTGACGGCGCTGCCGAGCGTGCCGGTGTGCGCGCTCGTCAGGCCCGCCGCGTCGCGCCAGCGGGCGGCGATGCCGCGGATCGTCGCCGGGCTGCCGGTGACCTGGTCGGCCAGGTCCGCCAGGGCGTTGCCGTTGGGCAGGGCGCGGATGCCGTCGGGAGCGCTCATCTGGGGTCGTTCGCCCTCCGTACGGTCTCCTCGACCAGGGACAGGGCCCGTTCGACGCTGTCGAGCAGGCTCTTGGCCTTGCCGAACTCGCTGTCGCACGTGGTCTCCACGTCGAGGACGGCGTCCGCCAGCCCCGAGGAGCCCTCCAGCCGGCCGAAGATCGTGGAGTCGGGCCGCTGGGCGGGGTAGCTCTCCGCGAGGTCGCCGAACTTGCCCACGAGCGTCTTGGTCGACGTGCGGCAGTCGTCGAGGGCGTCGAAATGGATGTCGAATCCGGCCATGTAAGTCCTCGTCCGTGCTTGTCAGGTCCGGTCGGGTCTGCTGCGAGGGCTCGTCAGCCCTCGGGAGGCGGCCAGAACGCGGTCTGGGCCAGCCGTGAGCCGTACTTCCTGTCCACGACGAACCCGCGGCCGGGCGGCTGCGGCATGGCGCGGACGTTGCCGAACAGGAAGCCCTCGTCTCTGTTGCCGGACAGGATCACCGCAGGGGAGGCCATGTCCTTGATCCGCTGGATCACCGGCTCGAACATGGCCCGCCCCAGGCCGCCCATGGCCCGCGACAGCACCAGGTGCAGGCCGATGTCGCGGGCCTGCGGCAGCAGCTCGACCAGCGGCAGCAGCGGGTTGTTCGAGGTGGCGACCAGATCGTAGTCGTCGACCACGAAGTACAGGTCGGAGCCCTTCCACCAGTCGCGGGCGCGCAGTTGTTCGGGCGTGAGGTTGGCCGGCGGCAGCCGCTTGAGCAGCGCGTTGCGGGCGTCCTTGACCAGTTCGAGTGCGGCCGCGCCGGAGGCGGCGTAGCCGATGCGGTTGTCCCCGACGGCCGTGTCCAGCAGCGAGCGCCGGTAGTCGATCATGATCATCATGGCCTCGCTCGGCTCGTAGCGGGCCGCGATGCTCTCCGCGATGATCTTGAGCATGTTGGACTTGCCGCTCTCGGTGTCGCCCACGACGACGAAGTGCGGGTCGGCCTCGAAGTCGATGAACACGGGCGACAGGGTGGCCTCGTCCACGCCGATCGCGATCCGGCTCTTGCCGGTCTCCTCCGCCCCGGGCAGCGAGGCGGCGGGCAGTACGGAGGGCAGCAGCCGCACGGCCTTGGCGGGCGGGCCCTGCCAGGACTCCCGTACGGCCGACACCAGCGCCTGCACGCCGGTCGCGAGGTCCTCGGCGTCCTGCACGCCGTCGATGCGCGGCAGCGCGCCGAGGAAGTGCAGGCCGTCCCTGGTCAGGCCGCGTCCAGGCACGCCCTCCGGCACGGCCAGGGACTTCTTCCTGTTGACCTCCGACTCGTACGAGTCGCCGAGCTTGAGCTCGATCCTGGTGCCGAACAGGTCCCTGATGCCCGGCCGGAACTCCGACCACTTGTTCGTCGCCGCAACCACGTGGATGCCGTAGCCCAGACCGCGCGCGGCCAGGTCGGTGATGACCGGCTCCAGGGCCTCGAACTCCTGCTTGATCGTCAGCCAGCCGTCCACGACGAGGAAGATGTCGCCCCAGCCGTCGCCCTTGAGCGAGCCGTCGGCGATCCGCCGCCGGTAGGTGGCCATGGAGTCCACGCCGTGCTCGGTGAACAGCCGCTCGCGCTGCTGGAGCACCGTGGCGATCTCGGCCACCGTACGGCGTACGCGCTCGGCGTCCAGCCTGCTGGCCACGCCGCCGACGTGCGGCAGCCCCTCCAGCGTCGCCAGCGCGCCACCGCCGAAGTCGAGGCAGTAGAACTGCACCTCGCGCGGGGTGTGCGTGAGCGCCATGCTGCTGACCAGCGTGCGCAGGATCGTGCTCTTGCCGGTCTGCGGCCCGCCGGCCACGCTCATGTGCCCGGCCGCGCCCGACAGGTCCAGCCAGTACGGATCCCGCCGCTGCTCGAACGGCCGGTCGATGATGCCGATGACGGCCTGCAGCCGTCCGCGCCCCGGCCAGCCCGGCGTCGTCAGCCCCAGCTCGGGCGTGATCGACAGCGGCGGCAGGAGGTGCGCCAGCGTGGACGGCTCGCCCAGCGGCGGCAGCCAGATGCGGTGCGCGGGCGGCCCCTGACCCTCCAGACGGCCCACGACGACGTCCAGCAGGCTCTGCTGCGCCCTGTTGGTCTCCTCCTGCGCGACCGGCTCCACCGGCTCCTCGATGAGCGGCACGGGGACGAACTCGGGGCCGTACTCGACGACCTCTCTGATCGGCGCCGTGCCGTCGGACGTGACCACCTGCCGGGGGTCGGCCAGGAAGGGCCCCGACACGTACGCGGCCTTGAACCGGGTCATCCCGCTCGTGTCGAACTTGAGGTAACCGTTGCCCGGCGCGGACGGCAGCTCGTACGCGTCGGCCACGCCCAGCACCACACGGCTCTCCATGGCGGAGAACGTCCGCAGGCCGATCCGGTACGACAGGTGCGTGTCGAGCCCCCGCAGCCGGCCCTCCTCCAGCCGCTGGGAGGCCAGCAGCAGGTGCACGCCCAGCGACCGGCCCAGCCGCCCGATCATCACGAACAGGTCGATGAACTCCGGCTTGGCCGTCAGCAGCTCGCTGAACTCGTCGAGGATGACGAACAGCGTCGGCAGCGGGTGCAGGTCCACGCCCTGCTCGCGGGCGCGCTCGTAGTCGCGCAGGGAGGCGTAGTTGCCGCTGGCCCGCAGCAGCTCCTGGCGGCGTACCATCTCGCCGTGCAGGGCGTCGTGCATGCGGTCGACCAGCGGCAGCTCGTCCTCCAGGTTGGTGATGACCGCGGAGACGTGCGAGAGGCCGTCGAGGCCGAGGAAGGTGGCGCCGCCCTTGAAGTCGACGAGCACGAAGTTGAGTATCTCCGAGGAGTGCGTGACGGCCAGGCCAAGCACGAGCGTGCGCAGCAGCTCCGACTTGCCGGAGCCGGTGGCTCCGATGACCAGGCCGTGCGGGCCCATGCCGCCCTGGGCCGACTCCTTGATGTCCAGCTCGACGAGCCGCCCGTCGGAGCCCAGGCCGATCGGGACGCGCAGCCGGTTGCGGCCCGCGCGGGGCCGCCAGGTCTGGGCGGTGTCCAGCCTGGTGGGGTCGCCGACGCCGAGCAGGTCGGTGAGCGTGGTGTTGGTGGCCAGCACGTCCTGCGACTCGCCGCCCCTGGCCGTGGAGGCGCGCAGCGGCGCGAGCTGGCGGGCCAGCCCCTCGGCCCTGATGTAGTCGAGCGCGTCGGGGTCGCCGAGCCGGTTCGTGCTCTCCTTGCCCGCGTGGTCGATCTTGACCATGTGGAAGCCGCTGTCGTTGATGCGCAGGCGCAGCGTGCTGCGCTCCTCGACCACTCCCGCTGAGTCCGACAGGTCGATCACGGTGACGCCGTCGATGGCGTCCGCGCCGAGCTGCGAGTCGTGCGGCACGTGGCCGCCCTCCAGGATGAGCACGTGGTACGGCAGCGCGTCCGTCGAGGCGCCCGGCTTGAAGCGCCCCCGTTCCTTCAGCTCGGCGCCCACCAGCCGGTCGAGCTCGCCCAGGTTCTCGGCCATGAGCCTGACCTGGCCGGCGCCGTCGTTCTCGTCGGGGTGCAGGGCGTGGGGCAGCCACTTGATCCATTCCCAGTGGGTCATCCGCTCCTTGCCGGCGCAGACCATGATCCGCAGGTCGTCCGGCGAGTGGAACGTCACCATCTGCGCCACCATCGCCCGCACCAGGTCGCGGACCATGGCCGGGTCACCGTCCAGCTTGATCCGGGCGAACGAGTGCAGCGCCACCGCCACCGGGAGCTGGGAGACCGTCGAGTGCGTGCGGATGAAGCGGCGCAGCGCGCCGGCCGACAGCGCGTCCAGGTCCTCGACGGGCTTGGCGTCCGGCGGGATGAGCTGGATGGCCAGCTTCTGGATGCCGGTGCCCAGGCGTACGGTGCCGAAGTCCTCGTCGCGGGCGCGGCGCTCCCACAGGCGCGGGCCCATCGCGGTCCACCACAGCGTGTCGGGCGCGGGGCCGCTCCATTCGAGCGCCTCGCGCTGCTGGATCGCGGCCTTGCGGACCCGTTTGCGGATCTGGGCCAGGTAGCGGAAGTAGTCGCGGCGGTTGCCGTTCAGCCGGTTCTTGCGCTCGCCGGCTTGGCGGCCGAGCTGGCCGATCGTCATGCCGACCATGGAGAAGGCGAACAGGCCGCTGGAGACGTACATGATGGGGCTGGTGTTGGTGCCACCGGCGGTGAACATCAGGCCCATCGCCGCCGCGCCGGCGACCATCGGCAGCCAGGTGAGCACCGACATCATGCCCTGTGACTGCACTTCCGGGATCTCCGGAGGCGATTCGAGGAGGATCTCGCCGCGCGGAGGTTTCGGGCTGGGACGGCGCTCGGGGCGCCGTACGACGACGATGCTCACCCTTGGACAGGCCCCTTCTGGTGCTCGGAAGACCCTTCATACCAGATGTGCCATACGTCCGAGTTGAGGTATGAGTTAACTTCTCCTCGCTATGTTGGCCCTGTGACTTCGCTGGCCGAGATTCCGCCTTCGCCACAGGGCGCCCCGTACCAGATACCCGCGCCGCTCCCGCCGCTCTGCCATGTCACTGTGGTGGGGCCGCACAGGAAGGCCGACCTGGCGCTACCCGCCGACATCCCGCTGCCGCACGTGCTGCC
Organism: Nonomuraea antimicrobica; assembly: GCF_039536965.1. Taxonomy (NCBI): domain Bacteria; kingdom Bacillati; phylum Actinomycetota; class Actinomycetes; order Streptosporangiales; family Streptosporangiaceae; genus Nonomuraea; species Nonomuraea antimicrobica. Next base: position 237,784 of record NZ_BAAAZP010000238.1, read on the forward strand.
CGGCCTGCTGCGGGCCATGGGGGAGCTGGGTGACGAGAACGCCGCCGCGCCCGGCTGGACGCTGCAGCGGCTCGGCGGGCCGCCGTTCGACCTGGGGCAGAGCCTGGGCCAGCTCGGCGTGCTCGACGGCGAGATCCTCTACCTGCGGCCGCGCGAGGTGGCCCTGCCGCCCGCCCGGTACGACGACGTGGCGGACGTGGTCGCCACCGGCATCCGCGAGGGCAAGGGCAAGTGGCAGGCCAGGCACACGCGCGCCATGGGCAGCGGGGCGGCCTGCGGGCTGCTCGTCGCCGGGGCCGCGGCGCTGGCGCTCGGCGGGTTGACGCCGCTCGTCACCGCGATCGTGGCGGGCGCGATCGCGCTGCTGCTCGTCGGGGTGGGCGTGGCCCTGTCCAGGGCGGTGGGCAACTCCGTGGCGGGCGCGGTGATCGGCTGCAGCGCGCTGCCGTACGCGTTCCTGGCCGGGCTGTCCGCCCCGGCCGGCGGGGGCGTGCTGGCGGCGGTGGCCTCGCCACAACTGCTCGGGGCGCTGGCCTGCACCGCGCTCGTGGCCACGCTCGGCGGCACGGCCATCGCCGACGGTGTGCCCGGCTTCCTCGGTACGGCCATCGCCGCCATGGTGGGCGCCGTGGGCGCGGCCGTGGTGATGGTGACAGGGACGTCCGGGGGAGGGGTCGCCGCCGTGGCCGTGGCCGTGGTCATGGCGCTCAGCCCGCTGATTCCCGTGCTGTCGTTCCGGCTGGCCAAGGTCCCGCTGCCGAACATGCCCACCAACGCCGACGAACTGCGCAACGACAACCAGCGACTCGACGCCGCCTCCGTGCTGCAACGCACCGGCGCGGCCCAGCTCTACGCGACCGGCATGATCGTCGGGATCTGCCTGGTCGGCCTCGGCACGCACATGCTGCTCGTGACGGAGGGCACGTGGATCGCCGTGACGATGTCCGTGGTGCTCTCGCTGACGCAGCTCATGCGGGCGCGGCTGTTCCAGGGCGTCGGGCAGCGGTTGTGGCTGATGCTCACCGGGTTCGCCGGGCTGGCCACGGTCGCCGTCGAGCTGGGGGGCGTGGTGGGCGGGCTGGCCGCGGTGGCCGTCCTGCTCGGGCTGCTGTGGACCGCGATGGTGGTCGTCGGCCTGGGCGTCTGGCTCCCCGACGGGCGGCTGTCGCCCTTCTGGGGGCGGGCCGCCGACATCGTGGACTGGCTGCTCATCGCGGCACTGGTGCCGCTGGCGCTCGGTGTGCTGGACGTCTACGCCTGGGTACGCGGGCTGGCCGGATAGAGCGGGCGGTCGGGCAGGGCCGCCGGATCAGTCGTCGGAGGCGGCGCGGCGGCGGATCTCGTCCAGATTCGCCATGCGCTCGTGCATGTCCCGGGTGAACGAGTCCTGCAGGTCCTCGAACTGCCGCTGCATCGCCTCCACGGAGATCCCCATCGACAGGGACTCGGGAATCAGCTCCGTGGCACGGCGTTCCTGGTCGTCCTGGGCGGCGCGGATCGCCTCGACGATCTCCTCGGTCAGCTCGTCGAGGTCCATGCGGCTGGCCCTGTTGCCCAGCTTGAGCACGTCGAGCCGGCCCCGGGCGTCAACCGTGGCCTTGACCGTGCCGCTGCGGCTCTCTCCCTGGCCCGTCACGGTGCCGAGCTCGTCGATGGCGCTGGTCAGCTCGCGGATGGAGCGCTCGCTCTCACGCAGGAGGCGGTCAAGGTCGTCGGGTTGGAAGGCCGAGGGATCCATGGCAGCACGTCATCGTTCCTGGGTTAACGAACGGGGAGCGACGGATGACCAGTCGCTGAAGTGATCACTAAAATTACACCACCTATCCGGATATCAGGACATACTTCCGCAATAATCGTCCAACTGTGGCCAATAGTCGGGAAATCCACATCACTTCGGGGTGCATCGCCAAAACTCGCGATGCAGTGAAAACGGAGATCAGGGAGGACCTGGTCGGTTACGTCCTGAACATGATTCCGGACACCAACATCGGTGGCGGGGGCTTCGGCAGGATCGGCAATCTGATCATCGCCAGTGACTACGGCAGAGCCCAGGGCAGGGGTGTGGGCTACCTCCACGACGTGCGGGGCGCGGCGGACAGTTGGGTCGAGGGCCTGACCAACTGCGAGCGCAACTGGGTGACCGCTGAGAACCTCAGCATGGTCCGGTATCGCGGATGAGCGACCGTCGCCTTCTGGCGGCCCTCCAGCCCGTGGGCCAGCGGGCCAGAGACCCGTATCTGTCGGCACTCAAGCCGCTCTCCGGTTACGGCCGCACGCCGAGCCTGGTCGGAAGCCGCGGCCCGCAGGTGATGACCCTCCTGCGTCGCCTGGGCGCCCTCTCCCCAGCACTGGTCGCCCTCACCCTGATCGCGGACGTCACGGGGGCCGACGAAGGGGAGATAGCGCGAGCCGCGACCGTGTGGGAGAGCATCGGCCAGCGACTGGACGACGGTGCCAAGGCCCATGTGGCCAACCTCCGGACCATCACCGACCTGTGGCAGGCCCTCGACAAGTACGAGTTCCTGCGCAAGACGGCGGTTCTGAGCCAGGACACCGGCGTGCTGCGCGCGGACCTGAACGGCCTGGGCCACGTCCTCGACGAGATCGCCGCCGCGTTCCGCGCCTTCTGGCTCAGCCAGTGGAGCGCGGCCGTGGCGACAATGGCGAACCTGCTCCGCATTTTCGTGCTGAAGTACGTCCCGTCGCTGCAGACCAGGCTCGTCGCGATGGCTCTGGAGAAGTTCCTCGGAGCGGTGGCGACCACGGCCTCCGTCGCGTTCGCAGGAGGGGTGGTCTATCTGCTCGTCATGGCCCACGACGTCATGAACTCGCTGCTCAAGAAGGCCCTGCAGTTCGGTTTCATCTTTCCGACGGGGAACGCCGCGATCGACTTCAACCGAGCCCACCTCGACCAGGATCGTTTCCCCACCTTCAGCGAGCCGCCCGCGCAGGGACGGGTGCCCGACGGCCTCGAGGACTTCGACTGGGTGGCACCGAACATGCAGTCCACCGCGCCGGGGGCGCAGGCCGGCACGCAGACCGGCACGTCGGGCACAGGGACCGGCACGTCGGGCACCGGGACCGCCACGCCGGATGCGCCGTCCACCCCGCAGGGAACGGGGACCACTACGCCTACTACGCAACCTCCCTCGCAGGTCACGGTCGGGCGGAACGGGACCCTGTCCGACATCGCCCAGCAGGTGTACGGCGACAGCGGCCGGTATCGGGACATCTACGAGGCCAACCGTGACCTCATCGGCGACGATCCCAACGCGATCGTCCCCGGGCAGCAGTTGAGGATTCCCGAACCCAACAACTGACCGGCCACCCTGCCGGCCAGGCGTGGATGCACTCGTGGGGGGCGTCGGCTCGGAGCTTCCCCGGAGTCACGATGTACTCCACAAAGATGTGACTTATGGGGCAAGATTGAACCTGTGACGGACTTTGGGGACTTTGGCAACATCGACATGGATCGGCTGCTGGAGTCGGTCGACCGGCAGATCGCCAAGTCCGAGGAACTGCAGAAGGGCATGGAACTCCTCGTCGGCCGTGGGGAGGACCCGGACGGTCTGGTCGTCGTCGAGTACGCCGGCGAGGGCCTGCGCACGCTGGACATCCGTTCGAAGGCCATGCGCCTGAGCGCCGCGGAGCTGTCCGAACGGATCAAGGCCACGGTGCAGGCCGCGATCGAGGACCTGCAGCGGCGTACACAGGAGTTCATGGTCGAGACGCTGGGCGTGGACAGCGCCCCGGCGCGCATGATGCAGAACCCGGAGGCGCTGCTGCGCCCGGTCAAACGGGCTGAGGCCAGCTACGACCGCGCCTTCGAGAGCGTCATGGCCGATCTCGACCGGATCCGTCGCGACCTGGACCTGTGATTGACCAGCGGGTTTGCTGCACGGTTGAGAAGTCGTTGCATCCTGGCCATCGGGACACCTGTTATTTCTGATGCCAAAGGTGCTTATATATGGACAAGCGATAAAAGTAGAGCATGTCACGGAGGTGACAAGTGTCCGAAATGTTTGGTGCGAGCCCGGCCCAGATCACGAAGGCGTCGGGGCATGTCGTCGACACCGCCCAGTACATCGAGGGTCTGCGGGTGAGCGTGGAGACCACCTCCAACGGTCTGCTCAACACCGGCTGGCTCGGTCCTGCGGCCAGCAAGTTCCGTCAGGCCATGCTGAACTGGGACACCCAGATGCGGGCGGTGCGTACGGACCTCGAGAGCATCGCCGACAGGATGGGCGTCAACGCGATCACCTACAGCGCCGCCGACGCCGATGTCCAGGCCGGTGTGGGCCGCGTTGAGAACCTCATCAACGTTGACGTCAAGTAAAGGGAGAACGTGATGTCCGCAGAGCTTGACTTCACGAAGGTCAACTTCGGCCAGATGCAGCTCGCCGCCGACGACTACCTCGCCATCCTCGCCTCCTTCGAGAGGGCCACGGACGAACTGCTGGTCAAGCTGGAGCAGGAGCTCGCCGACCACTGGGTGGGCCCGGGCGGCGCCAAGGAGTTCTTCCAGGAGCACGAGCGCAAGTGGGACGCGGCGGCGGCCAAGATGCGGTTCAACCTCGAGGAGCTCAGGCGCGCGGTGGAGATCGCCAACGAGAACTACCGCGCCGCGGAGGCCCGTAACAAGTCGATGTGGTACGACGGCTGAGCCGTCACCCTCGCCGCTGTTCCTGATCGGCCACCGTTCGCGGTGGCCGGACCACGTGAAGGGGGGAAGCATGGCGGAGCTCGATCCGCAGCCCTGGCCGGGAGTCGACGACACCGACGACGATCTCTACTACAACGTGGGCAAGATGCGCGCCGTCGCCGACGACCTCGAGATCGCCCTGGTCCCCACGCAGGGGCCGGGTGGCACCCGCGAGGGCGGCACGGGCGCGGTGGAGGCCCTAACCAGGTACTTCTCCCTCGACACGGAGCACATCGGGAAGTGGCCGGCCGCGTGGGCGTTCGCCCACAGTGTCGGCACCACGGCCGTCGAACCGGGGACGTACGGGCCGTTCTTCCTGGCGCGGGGGCAGCGGCTCGCGGCGCTCTACCGGGAGTACGTCGAGTGCTGCCAGGCCGTCATCCAGGTGATCAGGGACAGCGCCGACACCTACGAGCGGACGAACCCGGCGTCGGACGACTCCGGAAGGTGAGAGGCCGTGGCAGAGCGGACCGTTGACATCCGCGACAACGCTCACGCACCGAAGGCCGAGCCGGTCACCGAGTCGCGTGAGCAGATCATGGCGTGGCTCGACGCCACGTCCCCGATCGAGGTGCACGACCGTGGCATGACCTACGAGCGCGTCGCGAGCGCGGTCAGGTCGGTGGCGGAAGCCCTCCCCGACGTCGGCACGACACTCAGCGGGGCGTGGAGGTCGGCCAACTCCGCCCAGGCTCAGCGGGCCTTGCAGATGCTCAACGCCAGCGGCCTCCAACTGGCCGACGCGATGGACAAGATGTCCCGGGCGCTCACGCTCTACGGGCGCGACTACCTGCCCGAGGCCATCGAGGCCGTACGGTCCGCGCCCGGCGAAGGCTCGGAGGCGACGCCCGAGCCGTCGCCGGGTCCCGCGCCGACGGCGTCGGAGAGCCCGGAGCCCACCACGCCTCCGGTGCTCAGACCGCAGACCACCCACGGGTGGGGCGAGCCCACGGCCGGAGCGAGCCCTCAGGCGTCCGAGGTGGACGACGAGGCGGCCAGGCGGGCCCTGGAGAAGCTCAACCGGTACATCGTCGACCTGTACGACTTCACGATCCCGGACAGCGTCACCGTGAACCTGCCGGACGTCACCCCTGCCTCCGGCCCCGCGCCGGAGCGCGAGATGCCGCTGGGCACGCAGACGCCGTACCAGCAGGGTGGTGACGGGAGCGGCGGCTCCTCGGGTGGGACGGGCGCCGGTTCCAGCGGATCGGCCGGGTCCTCGGGGCAGGGCGGCTCCACCGGATCGGCCGGGTCCTCCGGCTCCGACGGTTCGTCGGGCTCGTCCGGTTCCGACGGCTCGTCCGGCCCGGACTCGGACGACCGGCCTGACCCGGAGGACTCCTCCGACACCCCTGGCGCCTCCGACCCGCCTGCCGACCAGCAAGCCCCGCCCGACCAGGACACTCCCTCCGAGCAGGGCGACGGCGCGGAGTCCACCACGCCACCCGTGATCGACAACAGCACCACCGACCCCGGGCAGACCACACAGACCGGGGCCGAGACCACGGACCCGCGCGCCACGGAGACGGCGGGCACCCAGCCGACCGTGATGCAGCAACCCACCACCCAGCCTCCCGTCACGACGCCGACGACCGGCTACCCCGCGTCTGCAGGCGGCACGCCCGCGGTGATCGGCGGAACCGGCGCGTACAGCCAGACGGGCACCCCAGGGGCCGCCGCAGCGGCAGCCGCCAGGGGCGGCATGGGAGGCATGGGACTGTTCCCGCCGATGGGCGGCGGGACGGCTGAGGAGGAGCAGGAATACCAGCGCACGGTGTACCTCGCGGGAAGCCGCGACGACTGGCCGTCGGGCGAGGGCGCCACGTCGCCGACGATCGGCGGCAGCTAAGGAGGTGGCATGGCACTCGAATTGGACCCGGACTGGCCCGGCCTCGCAGACGAGGACGAGACCGCCGACCGGTATGAGGACCGTCCGCGGATCCGGGAGATCGCCCAGGCGATGCACGGACTGCGCGACAAACTCACCACCTACTCGGGGGTCCCGGTGGACGAGTTCGTGACCGCCCCCGGCGATCCGGTCCCCGCACCCATACTCCCGTCGGGCGCCGGTTCGCTGCCCGACCTGCAGCGGCACGGCGCGCTCAGCCAGCGGGAGCTGGGCGAGTGGAACACCGCCATGGAGTACTCGTTCTCCATCACCTCCGCCTATTCGGCGTTGCTCGGCGACCCCGGGACCATGTCCGGCACGTACGCGATGCTGGCGGAAAGCGCCCAGAAGACCTTTGATGCACTGCTGGACATAGCCGACGCCTCACAGACCGCCGACGAGGCGGCGCAGGCAGGCATCCCCGGGTACGAGACCTGAGACGGACACCACCATGGCCGAGCCCGAGAAGCTGAGCACACCGGTCGTCAACACCGGCAAATCCCTGGACACGACGGTGCACGACCCCACGTGGTGGCAGAGCACGACCGTCGACCAGAACTACATCGACAGGATCAAGAGCTGGATCGACAACACCAACCCGGGTGCCGTACGCCTGGCCGGGCTCTACTACACGGCGGCCGAGCCGCTGCTCGTCGGCTTCGCCTCGGATCTGAAGACGAAGGCGGGCGAGCTGGCCGAGGCCCACAAGGGCCCGGCGGCGTACGAGATGCAGTTGCAGTTGCGCAGCCTGGCCGCCAGCGCACGCGAGCTGGCCACGAAGCTCGCCGACGTGGGCAGGTCGCTGACGGGGTACGCGGACACCCTGGTGTGGGCCCAGCAGAACGTCGTGGAGACGACGTATCGGGACTCCCGCTCCGACCGGGACATCGACTGGGCCGCCACACTGAATCCGTTCAACAGCGTCAACCGGGGCAACCAACGGGCGGTCGAGTACTTGAAGCAGGTCAACCAGCGCATCGTCGAGCAGTATCAGCAGCTTCCGACCGAGGTGCAGTACGCGTTGCCCGACCCGAACGACATCGACATGTCGGACTTCGGGGGCATCGGCGCGGGAGGCATCGGCGCGGGCAGCGGAGTGCCGGCTTCGTACACGGGGGGCGGGGCCGGCGCGGGCGGCTATGACGGCGGCTCGCTCAAGCCCGGCGAAGTGCCCGGCAGCACCCCGGGCGGCGCCGGCGGCGGCAGCCCTTCTTCGCCCGGCCAATACCCCGGTGCCATGGAGAACGGAGGGCCGGGCAGCGGCGGCACCAGCACCGGGCAGGGCGGCAGCGACGCGTTCGGCGGGTCCGATGCGTCCGGCCTCACCGACTCCACGCTCGGGGGTGACACGCCCGGAGGAGTCCCGTCGGGGTCTTCCACGGGTTCTCCGTCCGGCGACTACGGCTCGACGACCCTGGCGGGCTACGACCCCTCGACGGGCACGGCGCCCGGCGCCGCGAACGCCGCCAACTCCACCTCCACCGGAAACGGCACCGGCCCCGGGATGGGGGCCGGGACCGGGGTCTACGCCAGTGCCGCAGGGAGCGCGTCGGGAACGTCGTCGGCAGCGTCCGCCGCCTCTCGGACGGGAGCCGGCGGTATGGGGATCCCCGCGATGGGCGTGCCCATGAGCGCACAAGGCAAGGAGGAGGAGACCACGTCAGAGAGCACGTCTCACGTTTTCGCGGACGACGACGTGTGGGGTGGGCCGGAACCCGGCACCACCCCGTCCACGCTGACGTGAGTTCAGTCGCAGTGCTCGAACTCGGGGGCGTCGTACTTGGCCGAGCCGATCGAGCCGCCCCACTTGACGCAGGTCTTCTTGGCCGTGGCACGGACTGGGCCCGCGTAGTACTGGAAGCTGCCCGAGTCGGTGTTGCGGTCCTTGCCCTTGACCTCCAGGTACGCCGTCATCGCGACCTTGCCCGACGAGCTGTTACGCAGGGTCGTGACGCAGTTCTGGCCGGTGGAGGCCGAGTAGAGCAGGACGACCTTGCCCTGCGAGCCCAGGTCGGCCGAGTCGACCTGGGCGAAGCCCGAGCCGCAGACCTGCGTGGCCGAGTACGGGTTGCTCCCGCTGTTGCCGCCGCCGGTGTTGCCGCTGTTGCCGGTGTTGCCGTTGGACTGCGTCGTCGTGCCGCCCCCGCCGCAGTTGCGCGAGGTGACCTTCGCGTTCGGGTAGGCGTAGGTCGAGCCGTTGAACTTGGCGGGCACGATCGCGCCGGACGACGAGCGCTGCTCGTAGTGCAGGTGGGAGATGAGGTTGTACTTGGCCGACGACTTGCCCACGGTGCCGATCTTCTGACCCTGCCGCACGGTCGCGCCATTGGCGACGGAGCGGGCGTTCAGGTGGGCGTAGAGGGTGACGGTGCCGTCCGAGTGGCGAATCTTGACGACGTTGCCGAAGCCGTCCGCGGTCCGGTACTCCGACATGATCACTTTGCCGGCACCGGCCGCGACGACCGTTCTGCCCAGGTCGGCGTTGCCGTCGTTGGCGCTACCGTTGAAGTCGATCTCGTTGCCCGAGTGCTTGGAGCTGGCGCCGCTGTTGCCCACCCAGGTCTCGCCACATGGGAACGGGAGCTGCAGCTTGGTGGCGGCTGTTGTGGCCTCCGCCAGGCCAGGGGCGGTGAGAGGCAGTACGGCAAGGCCGCACGCGCCTGCGATGAGTGTCTTGATCCGCATGGGGAAAGGCTGCCATCCCGATCATTCGGGCGTCTAGATCATTACCCAATTGTTCACGCTATGAGTTGATTTTTGTCGATATCTTAGCCAGGTCGGGACATAACGCCATTTACGGACTGGAGGGCGCGCATGGGCGCTGGTGAGACGACCGGAGCGGCTGGCCTGCCGCAGGGCCTGGGCGCCGCGGGTGTGGGCACCGAGATCCAGTTCAAGGATGGCAAGATCAAAAACGCCGGCGACGACATGGGGGAGCAGGCGCCGGCGATGAACACGATGGCCCAGAACACCGGGGGCATCCGGGTGGAGTCCCCCGCTTTCGGCATCATCGGCATCGGCCTCAACTATGCGCACGACAAGGTCAAGGACGACGCGCACAACACACTCAAGCAAGCACGGGACTCGCTCGCCAGCTACCGGACCGCCATGCGGAAACTGGAGGCCAGCTACCAGAAGGCCGACCACGACAACGACGGCATCATCAACGCCGCTGATCCTGGCGCCGGCGGTCTTGGAGGCGGCGGCCTTGGCGACGGTGGTCTTGGCGCCGGCGGTCTTGGAGGCGATCTCGGAAGCGGCGTCACCCCTGCCGACTTCGGCTCCGTGCCGGATCCGGGTGACGTACCGGGCGCGGGGGACCTGCCCGGTGCGGGCGACGTGCCCTCCTCCGATCTGCCCGACTCCAAGCTCCCCGAGCAGCCGGACGTGCCGGACATGCCGGACCAGCCGGACGCCACCCTCCCCGAGCAGCCGGACATGCCGGACACCAACCTTCCCGACCCGAACATTCCCGACCCGAACGCCTCAGTGCCCTCGATCGAGGACCAGATCAACCAACAGGTCCCCGCCGTCGACCCGAACGCGCTCAACCCCAACCAGTCGGACCTGGCCTCCTTCGACCCGTCCAATCTGGGCAACATCCCCATCGGCCCCAGCGGCACCACTCCTCCTGGCGGCACCACCTCAGTCGGCCCCGGTATGGGCGGCGGAATGCCCACGGGCGGCGGCAGTTCCCCGGGCGTCCAGCCGGCCGCCGCGGCGAGCGGGCTGCGCGGCGGCATGAACGGCATGTCCGGCATGCCTTTCATGCCCATGTCCGGCGGCGGCACAGGCGCCGAGGAGAAGGAGCGGGAGAAGCCCGAGTACGTGCGCGGCGACGAGGACGACTGGATGGACGACATCGACATCGCGCCGCCAGTGATCGGCGAGTGAGAAAGGCGGGCTTGCCGCATGGTCTTCGACTACACCGGATACTCCAGCGACCGTTGGCAGTTCATCACCGCGGCCTCGGTCGCCGCCGCGTCCTCCGTCGTTCTCTACCACAACCCGATGGCCAGGAACATCGCGTTGATGCTCGGCACCATGGTCTCCAATCCAGGGGGAATGCAAGAGGCGGCCCGGGAATGGGCCGAGGTGGTGTCCGGTGCGGACGGCGTCGACTTCGTCAAGCAGACGATCCTGGACATCAAGAATGAACTTCTCGATCCCGAGAGTGGCTTTTGGAAAGCGACCAGTGCGGATTTCTACGGCCAGATGGTGGACGACCTCCTCGATGTGATGGACACCATGAAGACCTACTTCTCGTCCGTCAGCGACGGCATGGGTGGCATCTCCACGGTTTACCACTTCGCCGCGGAGCTGTCCGTGCTCGTGTCCGCAGTGATGATGGACTGTGCCATCTTCTTCATCGCCTCGCACGCCAATCCGATCGTCCGTGCGACGTCACCCAGCATCATCAACTCCGTCCTGGTCAAGCTCGGCCAGGTCGTCCGGGATATGATGACCAAGAAGGCGAAGTCCCTGAAGGGGCTCCTGCTCATCGTGGTGGGGATCAGCTTCTCGCTCGCGATGATGCGCCAGTTCATCGACAAGAACAGCCCCAAGCCGGACTTCGCGCCCACGGTTCTGGAGTACGTCCCGCCCACCGAGAAGGACGGACCCGGCGCCATCCAGGCCGAGAACGGCGGCATGCCGAGCATGCCCACCGGCTCCGGGGGCCTGGGCAGCTTCCTGGTCTGAGCGACACCACCGGACGCCGCCCACCGCACGGCGTCCGGTGGGTCGTGGCGTCCGGCGTGTGCTACTGCGCCATGACCTGCACCGGCGAGTGCGCGGCGGCGGAGTCGAGGGCCGGTCCCTCGGGCAGCAGGTGGACGAGGTTGGCCGGCATCGGCGCCACGTCCTCGGCCCCGTAGCCCAGCTTGTTGATCTGGTCGCCCGACTGCAGCGCATGGCGCCTGCCCTGGTCGGTGAGCAGGAAGTAGGTCTGTACGAAGCCCTTCTGCCCGTCGCCCGGCAGCAGCCCGACCAGGGCCGCCGAGCCCGCCGGCATCAGCACCTGGTCGAAGTGTTCCTGGTCGCCCCGTACGGCGGGCGCCGGGATGGCCATGGTCGCGCCGACCGTCACCGTCGCGCGGGCCGAGCCGTTCTGCGTGTCGGCGTACACCGAGCACAGCGGCGCCGAGGCCGAGGCGGCGACCGCCTTGGGCAGGCTCGTGGGCAGCCCGCCCACGGTGAGCGAGCGGCCGGAGGCGGCGGCGTTGGCGGTGGCGGCGTCGATCTCCAGCGACCTGGCTCCCTGGCCGCCGTAGGCCTTCTTGAGGTCGGGCTCCTCCAGCAGCAGCGTGGCCTGGGTGAGGTTGATCGTGGCGAGCCCGTCGCTCAGCAGCACGTACCAGCGGTCCGCGGCGCCGCCCACCCCCTTCACCGTGTAGACGCGGCCGACGGCGGCGCTGCCGCCGTCCGGGCCGCGCATCTTCCTGCCCAGGTCGGGGATGGCCGGGGCGGCGAAGTCGGGGCCGGTGGGGATGGCGTTCACCCACGTCGCCGGCACCCTGCGGGGGCGGGCGTTGAGCGCGCGCACGCCGGTGTCGCCGGTTTTCATGCGCTGGTCGTTCCAGATCACCCACTGCTGCCGGCCGTCGGTGACGACCAGCGCGCCGCCGCCGACCGGTGTCCCGCCGACCTGGTTGCCGCCGACGAGCGTGACGTACGGCACCGGCGTGCCCGTGCTGTCCGCCGCCTCCGTGACGCAGACCGACCAGGGGCTCTTGATCAGCTTCTCCCTGGCGGGCAGCGAGTCGGGCGCGCCGGCGATGCCCACCAGCGGCCCGCGGGCGTACTTGGCCAGTGAGGCCGCGGACACGCTCTTGACCTGGAAGTCCGTCGTGTCGAGCAGCAGCAGCGCGGAGACGTAGTTGGCGACCGGCAACAGGCGCCGCTGCTCCTGGCTGTAGACGTAGGTGGCGCCGGTCTCCTTCTCGACGAGGATTTGTCCGGGATCCTCCAGGTTCGTGGCCTGGCCGGGGCTGAGCAGCCCCCAGATCCCGAACCCCGCCATGATCAGCACTCCGACGAGTATCCCGCAGAACATCGCCACGTTGTGCCGCCGCGTCGGGCTTTCCGGCACATCGGGCTCGGCCTGCAGCAATGCCATTCCCAGGCGCTGCTGCATCAGCCGATGCGCCTGGTAGAGGTCCTTCCGGGTCTGCATCTCACTCCCCACGTGTCGCAGGCATCAGCATAGAGCGCCACGTGTCGGGAATTCCGGTCAAGACGGTTGATATCAGATGTCGTCCGGAAGGGCGGCCTGAATGGGCGTGATGCTGCCGGCCGTCACGAGGAAGCCGCGCCCCGCCGGGCCGCCCGTCGCGCCGCGCGGGAGCCGGATCGTGAACAGGTCGCCGTCGGTCTGCCCCTGCACGGCGAGCAGCAGGCCGGTACGCGCCTTACGCGCCTCCGCCACGAACCCCCGGTAGGCCACGGCCAGGTCGCCCGTCGTACCGGCGATCAGCAGCCCGTGGTCGCCGTCGCGGCCCGAGCGGAGCACCTCCTCCAGCGCGCTCCCCAGCGGGCCGTCCGGGTTGACCAACTCGGCGTCGTCCACCAGCACGACGTAGTCGCTCAGGTCGGCCACCAGCTCCGGCAGGTTCGCGGCCTCGCCGTCCAGTACGGCCACCGCGCCGTCCAGATCGCGCAGCGGGCTGCGCCTGGGCGCGACGGCGACGACCGGCGTGCCGCGCGCGATGAGCGACCGGGCGGCCGTCATCAGCACCGACGAGCGGCCGGAGCGGGACGGCCCCGCGATCACCGCGCCCGGCCCCTGCGCCAGCAGGTCGAGGCCGAGCGGGGCCAGCGCGTCGCCGCCCGCGCCGACCAGCGCCCACAGCGGTGACGGCGGGTTGAAGCCGGGGTCGAGGTCCAGCGCCTGGGCGGCCGTGATGCGCATGGGGAGCGCGTCCACGCGCAGCGGCGGTGCGCCCGTCCAGCGCCACGCGCCCCTGCCCGCCGGCCCCGTGGCGTGCGCGGGTCCCGGCCTCGAACCCGGCACCGGGGAGACGTCGGGCCCGCCGGGGCCAGAGGCGGAGCGGGCCAGCGCCTGGAGCGCCGCCACCTGCGCGGGCCCGGCCGGGTCGTCGGCCAGCAGGGCGATGTGGTGCTCCACGATGCCGTGCTCACCCATCGACAGGGCCCGGCCGGGCGGCGTCACGGAGGGCAGGCCCTTGAGCGGGAAGCCGGCCAGCCCGTAGTCGGAGGAGTCGGACAGCCGCAGCAGCAGCCGGTCGTCGAAGACCGTCGAGACCTGGCCGAGCAGGCCGGAGCGGTCACTGGTGACCACCGCCCTGAGCCCGACGGCCGGGCCCTCACGCAGGAGCTGGAGCAGCGCCTCGATCAGGCGGCCGTAGTCGTAGCCCTCGAAGGCCGCGACGAAGCCCTCCCAGCGGTCGAGCATGAACACCAGCCAGGGCAGCCGGTGCCCGGCCTGCCGGTACTCGGCCAGCGAGGCGTGCCCGGCCTCGGCCAGCAACTGCTGGCGGCGTCCGACCTCGGCCCGCAGCCGCGTCAGCAGCCGTTCCATCCGGTCGAGCTGGTCGCGGGTCACCACGGCGCCGCAGTGCGGCATGGCCACCAGCGGCAGCAGCGCGCCCGACCCGCAGTCGACGGCGTGCACGTGCACGTCCTCGGGGGAGGTCCGGGCCGCGATGGCGCCCGCGATCGTCCGCAGCGCGGTCGACCTGCCGCTGCGCGCCGCCCCCGCGATGAGCAGGTGGCCGCCGTGTGCCACGTCGAGCGCGAGTGGATGCCGGTCCTGCGCCCACGGCCGGTCCGTGATCCCGAACGACAGCGGCGCCACCTCGCTCCCCTCGCCGGGCCTGCGGTGGGGCGGGTCGAGAACGAGGTGCGTGGGCAGCGGGTCGAGCCACGGGCTCGGCTGGGCGGGGACCCCGGCCAGCCGGGCCGCCTCGATGAGCGCGTCGGCGACCAGGGACAGGTCCGTGGTGGTGGACTCTTCCTCGGCCGGCTGCGGGGGCGGCGGCAGCGCCTTGCCCAGGGCCCGCCACTCCACGTCGAGCACCCGTACGCGCGTGGCCCCCGCGTCGGCGGGACCGGCGGCCGGGGTACGGCCCCCGACCCTGGCCGTCTGCACGGCCACCGCCGCGCCCACCCCCGAACGCACATAACACCGTCCTGGCGTGGACTTGGAGATGTGCGCCGCGTCCGGCAGGTCGATGACGTCGGCCGACTCGGCGGGCTCGGTCACCCGCAGCGCGATCCGCAACGACGTGTTGGCCTGGATGTCGGCCGTCACCACACCGGCCGGCCGCTGCGTGGCCAGGATCAGGTGGATGCCCAGCGACCGTCCTCTGCGGGCGATGTCCACCAGCCCCGTCACGAAGTCGGGCAGCTCGGCCACCAGCGCGGCGAACTCGTCGATGATCAGGACCAGGCGCGGCAGCCCGGGGCCCGTGTAGTCGTCGATGTCCTTGGCCCCGGCGGACAGCAGCAGCCGTTCGCGCCGCCGGATCTCGGCCGCCAGGGAGTCGAGGGCCCGCTGGGTCAGGTGTCCGTCCAGGTCGCTGACCATGCCGACGGTGTGCGGCAGGCGTACGCACTCCTTGAACGCGGCCCCGCCCTTGT
Source organism: Nonomuraea antimicrobica (assembly GCF_039536965.1). Lineage (NCBI taxonomy): Bacteria > Bacillati > Actinomycetota > Actinomycetes > Streptosporangiales > Streptosporangiaceae > Nonomuraea > Nonomuraea antimicrobica. Next base: position 252,975 of record NZ_BAAAZP010000238.1, read on the forward strand.
AGTCGATCAGCACGAACGTGAGCTGGTCGGGACGGTTGGCCACGGCCAGCGAGCAGATCAGCGTCTGCAGCAGCTCCGACTTGCCCGCGCCCGTCGTGCCGGCGATCAGCCCGTGCGGGCCGTCGAGCCTGAGGTCCACCGAGAACGGCCCGTCGGGGCCGGCGCCGATCAGCGCCTCGGTGCTGCCCCGCTCGTCCCAACGGGCGGCCAGCTCGTGGCCGGAGGGGGCGGGCAGGCCCATCAGGTCGAGCAGGCGGGCCGCGTCGGGCAGGTTGCCGCCGGGGTCGTCCCTGCTCACGTCGCGGATCGGGGCCAGCGCCCTGGCCAGCCGCTCGCACCAGGTGACCGAGACCAGGTCGCCCAGAACGGGGCCGATGACGTCGAGGCCGCCGCCGCGCAGGCGTACGAGGCCGTCGTCGCCGCACGCGGCCACGGTCTGGCACTCCTCGGGCAGCAGGCGCTGGTCGTCGTCGAGGGCCAGCGTGAACACCCCGGAACGCGGGCCCTGGCGCAGCACCTGCGGCATGTTCGGCAGGCCGCGCAGCACCTGGGCGCCGTCGAGGATCACCAGCACGTCGTAGGGGCGTACGTCGTAGGAGGAGAACGTGGGCTTCTCGGGGCCGCCGAGATCGTCCCAGCCGGTCGGGATCTTGCCCAGCTCGGGGATGGCGGTGTTCTGGCGTTCGTCGATGAGCGCGGCCAGCTCGGCGACCCGGCGGGCGGCCGACTCGGGGTCGGTGCCCACGAGGGCGACGCACTCCTCGCCGGCCCGGGGCGCGCAGTGCGGCAGCCAGCGCAGCCAGCCCCAGCGCCGTTCGGCGTCGGGGTGCGCGGAGACCACCACGATGGCCAGGTCGCGCGGGCTGTGCAGGGTCGCGGCCTGCGCGATGAGCCAGCTCGCCAGGCTGGTCGCGGCCGTACGCGGGCCGGTCACACCGGCCACCCCCAGCCGCCGCATGGGCAGCGCCACCGGCACGGAACGGCAGATCGGCGGGTCGATCCGGCCGCCCTGCTCCTCCGACAGCTCCAGGTCGGCGGGCAGGTCGGCGAGCCCGACGCGCAGCCTGAGCGAGTCGTTGTCGTGGATCCTGCGCTCCCAGAGCCGCCTGCGCGGCCCCGTGGCCGTCAGCAGCACCTGCGCCGGGTCGGGCGCGTCGGACCTGCGGGCCGCCTCGTCGGCCACGCGGGCCCGCTCCACCGCCTCGTCGTACGCCCTGACCTGCTCCTCGTGCTCCTTGACGGCCTTCTTGTGCTGCTTCTTGCCGTGGCGGCGGTCGCTCCACCACTGGCCGATCATGATGACCGGCGTCATGAGGGCGACGAGCAGGTAGTACCACTGCTGGAGCGCGATCGCCAGGGTCAGGCCGAGCACGGCCGGCAGGAACGCGGCCAGCAGTTGCAGCCGCAGCCCCTCGCTCCGCGTGGGCTCCTTGGGCCGGACGAACGTGCGCTGGGGCTCGGGCCTGCGCAGCCTGGGCGGGCGGTTGTAGGCCACCCCGCCCTCGGGGCGCGGCGCCAGGTGGGCGTCCTGCGGCTCGATCGAGGTCAGCACGAACACCGAGGAGCCGCAGGTCAGCACGGCCTGATCGGGCCAGTCCACCGGCTCGGCGACCGGGCGGCCGTCGAGCTCAGGAGGGATCTCGCCGTAGCCGGCGGCGATCTCGGCCGCCTCGCGCTCGGCCGTACGCGCCGTCATCTCGGCCACCTCCTCGGCCCAGCGGCCCTTGAGCTTGGGCCTGGGCGCCTGGTCGCGCGGCTGCCAGGCCCGCTCCACGGTGATGGCCTCGGGCGTCACGCGTACGGTCACCGCCTCGGGCGCGAGCGCCGGGTCGTCGACCGCCATCGCGCACATCGGGTCGGAGCCGATGACGTGCACGCCCAGCCCCAGCCGGTGCACGGCCCCGGCGGCGGGCCCGCCCACCACGCGTACCTCGGCGACCCCGCCGGGCTCGGTGACGACGGTGGCCCCGGCCAGGTGGGGGTCGAGCGTGACCTTGTCGCCGTCGCGC